>CAMVIL010000056.1 GCA_947167535.1 uncultured Ruminococcus sp.
CCACCACGCGGATCCGAACTGCATCTTACCTGTCACGCCGCCCTGCTGGAAGCAGTTCATTATTGTGGCGATGACCTCGTTGTCGCGGGGGTTCAGGCAGTAGAGTATCGTCTTGGGGAGCTCGTCGGTGCTGTCAAGGGCGTCAAGCAGCTGCGAAAGAGGCTTCGCGAAGGTGCTGTCCTCGATGGCGTCGTAGCCCGTGTCGGGTCCCAGAAGCTCCATATATCTGCGGGAGTTGTTGCGGAGCGCTCCGATGTGGTACTGCTGTACCCAGTGAAGGCGGGCATACTCCCTGCCGAGATGCACCAGAACGTAACCCTTGTACTGTCTGACCTCATCATCGGAGAGGTATTCGCCGTTCAGAGCTTTCTTTACTATCTTATCGACAGTGCTCTTCCCGGCGGGCTTGTACATGACCACATCCAGCGCGTGGTCGGAGCAGACGCAGCCTACGCTGTCGAAATACTCTATACGCTTTGTCAGAGCCTCGCTCAAGCTGTCTATACCGTCGATCCTGATGTCAGCGGCGTCGGCAAGCTTTGCGATGTAGGGCACGTATGTGGGCAGCTCGATATTCACCGCCTTGTCGGGACGGAACGCGGGCAGCACCTCGACATCAAAGCTCTTGTCCTCTGCAAGAAGCTTGTGGAAATGCAGATCGTCGATGGGGTCATCTGTCGTGAAAAGCTTTTTCACTCCGCTCATGGAGATCATTTTTCTTGCCGTCAGCGTTTTGAGCTTTTCGTTGCACTTGTCAAAGATCTCCTCTGCGGTATCGGGGGAAAGGATATCCTCGATGTCGAAATAGCGCTGCAGTTCAAGGTGAGTCCAGTGGAATATCGGGTTTCCTATGGCGTAGGGCATGACCTTGGCGTACATGAGAAACTTCTCGAGATCGCTCTTGTCGCCTGTGATATAGCTCTCGTCAACACCCATCTCACGCATGAGGCGCCACTTGTAATGATCGCCGCCCAGCCAGCATTCGGTAATAGAAGAGAACTTCTTGTCGTTGTAGATCTCCTCAACGCTCAGGTGACAATGATAGTCGAATATCGGCATATCCTTGGCATACTTTTCATAAAGCACCTTTGCTGTTTCGTTATTCAGACAAAAATCCTTGTCCATAAATTTTTTCATATTCTCTGCTCCTTTTTTAAAGCGTAACTCCTGTTTTGAAAATCGCGATGTCGCGGGAATCGTAGCGTTCGTTCACAGTCTGCTGACCGTTCGCGACAGAGATGATAAGCTCGGTGAGGTCACTCAGTCTGCTTTCAAAGCTCTCTCCCTCGGCGATGGTGCCCGCATTGAAATCTATCCAGTTGGGCTTTCTGCGGTACAGCTCGCTGTTGGTGGAGATCTTTACGGTGGGGATAAACCCGCCGAAGGGCGTACCACGTCCCGTGGTGAACAGCACCAGATGGCATCCCGAACAGCCGAGGTTCGTCACCGCAACCATATCATTTCCGGGGCCGTTCAGCAGGTTGAGACCTTTGCTGCCGAGGGTGTCTCCGTCGAACAGCACGCCGCAGACCTCGCTCTTTCCCGATTTCTGGGTGCAGCCCAGCGATTTGTCCTCAAGGGTCGTGATGCCGCCCGCCTTGTTTCCCGGCGAGGGATTCTCATAGACAGGCTGATCGTGGCGGCGGTAGTATTCCTTGAAGCCGTTTATCAGCTTCACTATCCTGCCGAAGATCTGCTCGTCCTTTGCCCTGTCCATAAGCAGCTGTTCTGCGCCGAACATCTCGGGGACTTCGGTCAGCACGGTAGTGCCTCCCGCCGAGACGATAAAGTCTGAGAATCTTCCCACAAGAGGATTCGCCGTTATGCCCGACAGCCCGTCGGAGCCGCCGCATTTCAGACCTATCTTCAGGCAGGAGATATCGCGGGGGACGCGCTTGTCGTTCTTAGCTTTCTCCAGAAGGCTCTCAAGCAGTCTCACGCCTTCGGCGATCTCGTCCTGCACATCCTGCGCCACGAGAAATTCGGTGCGGCTCTCGTCGTAGTCTCCGAGAGTCTCGCGGAAAACGTCCATGCGGTTGTTCTCGCAGCCCAGTCCAAGCACCAGCACGCCGCCGCAGTTCGGGTGGCGGCAGATGCCCTGCAGCAGTGATCTCGTTCTGTCGTGATCCTCGCCGATCTGGGAGCAGCCGTAGGGGTGCGTAAAAGTATAGCAGCCGTCGATTCCCTCTGCCGCGGGGTGCTTTTTATTGAATGCCGCAACGATCGCCCTCGCCTGCGAATTGACGCAGCCCACTGTCGGGATCACCCAGAGCTCGTTGCGTATGCCGACCTCTCCGCTGCGGCGCTCGTAGACGTTTACCGTCCGGCTCTCGGGCGTGCCGGGTGCAGCCGCAGGGATCTTATTATACGAGTATTCAAGCGTGCCTTCAAGAGCCGTCCGCATATTGTGAGTATGAACGTGAGCGCCCGCGCAGATATCAGCCGTCGCATTGCCGATGACCTCGCCGTATTTTATGACAGGCTCACCGGCCTTGATAGCCTTCAACGCAAATTTATGTCCCTTCACGATATCCTCGCAAAGGAGAACGCCCTCGGCAGTCTCGCCCTTTTTCAGCGGCGCCAGAGCAACTCCCACCGAATCATCTGGAGCTATTACTATCGACTTTTTCATACATCAACCCTCGGATAAAAATGCTTTAAGAGCAGCGCGCATTCCGTTTTCGGTCATGCTCTTTATGTAGCGCGCGACCTTCTCGGCGTTGTCGTCTTCGTCAAGATCCTGCTGCCAGATATCCTCTGCGGAGAGCACCGTCTTTGTCAGCTCCGAAATATCGGATATCTGCCAAACTTCTCTCCAGAAATCAAGGTACTTCGCGTCGTCCGCGAGCTTGATATCCTCGCTGCCGCGCTTTCCGCGGAAGAAAACGATCATCGCCGCCAGCGCGAACAGGATATGCTCTGGAGATCTTCCGAATCTCTCGCGGTAATCATTGTAGGACGGCAGCAGGCGTGTGCGGAACTTCGTGGTGGAATTGAGTGCAATGCTCATCAGCTCATGGCGTATGAAAGGATTCATGAAGCGCTCCATAACGCTTGCCGCAAATGCCGACACCTCATCGGCGGGCAGGTCGATGGTGGGCTTTATCTCGCGATCTGCAAGTCTGCGGACAAACTCGCCTGCGTCCTCATCTGTAACAGCTTCCCGCACGGTATCTATGCCGCAGAGGTACGCTATGGGTACCATCGCCGTGTGCGAGCCGTTGAGGATCTTTACCTTGCGCTGCTTGTAGGGTGTGATGTCGTCGGCGAAGATGACATTCAGACCGCCCTTGTCGGCGGGGAGCCTTTCCTGTATGAAGGGTTCCTTCTGCAGCACCCAGAGATGGAACACCTCGCCCTTGACGATGTTCACATCATTGTAGCCCGTTTCCTCGCAGATCGCGGCGGCATTGTCCTTGGGATAACCGGGGACTATCCTGTCCACCAGCGTATTCGTAAAGTGATTTGCCGTCGTGAGCCACTGGATGAAAGCATCGTCCATGCCGTTTATCACCGCGAGCTCCCTGAGGATACGCTTGAGCTCGTCGCCGTTGTGGTCTATCAGCTCGCAGGGTATGATCGCCAGACCCTTATCCGCAGCACCACCGAAGTGATCGTATCTCGCTTTGAGAAAAGCCAGCAGCTTTCCGGGAAAGCTTTTCGGACAAACGCTGAGATCGGTGTCGGTCTCGTCAAGAGCAATGCCCGCTTCGGTCGTATTAGAAACGATAGTCTCAATCTCCTCGCTCTTTGCGTATCCGAGATACTTCTCGTACTGCTGATAGGGGTCTGCAACATCACCGATAACGTCGATGACGCGGCGGCTCTGCACACGTTCGCCGTTCTCGATGCCCTCTAAGCACACGGTATAAAGCCCGTCCTGTGCAGCGATCTCACCGATCCTGCCATGAGGCGTAGGCTGCACCACAACCACGTTGGCGTTGATGACTCCCTTGTCGTTCAGTCCCTGCAGTATCCAGTCAACGAACGCTCTCAAAAAATTGCCCTCGCCGAACTGCAGTATCTTTATCGGTCTTTCGGCGGCGGGGTAGTTGGCTCTGTTTAGCTCCTTCATTCTTTTTCACCTTGTTTTCCGCGAAGTTTTATACGTTTTTCCGTCTCCTTGTCGAAAAGGTAAACGCTCTTGCAGGGGATATAGAAATCAAATTCTGTGCCGATCTCGGGAGAAACGTGCGGATCAACTTTAAGGATCACATTCGCCCCCGACATATCGACATACACATTGGTGTTATCGCCCAGCAGCTCGACAAGCTCTGCCGCGCCGTGCATGGCGAATGAATCCTCGGGGACAGCATCGTCCTCCTCCATGACCTTTACAGCCTCGGGACGGAATCCGAACACCACCTCTTTGCCTTCATACTGTCCGATGACTTCACTGTCTGCAAGCAGGCTAAGGTCGATGGGCACGCCCGCAATGTCCAGCCTGCCGTTTTCCACTCTGCTTGTGACAAAGTTCATCGGCGGTTCTCCGATAAAGCCCGCTACGAACATATTGACGGGGTTGAAATACAGATCATAAGGCGTGCCTACCTGCTGGACGTACCCCGCCTTCATCACGACGATCCTGTCCGCCATTGTCATAGCTTCGGTCTGGTCGTGGGTGACGTATATAGTCGTAGCGCCTGTCTGGCGGTGTATCTGAGTGATCTCCGAACGCATGGTCACGCGCTGCTTGGCGTCGAGGTTTGAAAGCGGCTCGTCCATGAGGAAGATATCCACCTTGCGGATTATCGCGCGTCCGACAGCCACTCTCTGACGCTGACCGCCCGAAAGCTCTCTTGGGAGTCTCTCGAGGTAATCCGACAGACCGAGGATCTTTGCAACGGAGTTGACACGTTCGTCTATGACATCATCGTCAACGCCCTGAAGAGTAAGTCCGAATGCAAGATTATCATACACCGTCATGTGAGGGTAAAGGGCATAGCTCTGGAAGACCATCGCCACACCGCGCTCACGCGGTCCCTTTTCGTTCGCCCTCTCACCGTCGATGTAGAAATCGCCCTTGCTGATGTTCTCGAGTCCTGCGATCATGCGCAGAGTGGTGGATTTGCCGCAGCCCGAAGAACCGACAAACACGATGAACTCGCCTTTCTCGATCTGAAGATTAAAATCATGAACGGCATGAAAACCGTTGGGGTATATCTTGTTGATCCCGCGCAATGTCAAATATGCCATAGCTTTACACCTTTCCAAAAAGTCGATGAGGCAGCGCTCTGTTATCTAAGATCGAGATTGCTGATCGTGTCCATATCATCATAGGTCTGATTCTCGCCGCACATACCCCAGATAAAGGTATAGTTGCTGGTGGCAGCTGCCGAATGTATCGACCAGCTGGGGCTTATTACCGCCTGCTCGTTGTGCATGATAATGTGGCGAGTCTCCTGCGGCTGACCCATGAAGTGGAAGGCGACATTGTCGTTCTCCAGCTCGAAGTAGAAGTATACCTCCATCCTTCTCTCATGAGTATGTGCGGGCATGGTGTTCCATGTGTTGCAGGGGGCAAGCTCGGTCATTCCCATGGAAAGCTGGCAGGTCTTGAGCACCGAGCTGTGGATATACTGATTAACAACCCGCCTGTTCATATTCTCATTTGTGCCCAGCGGGATGTGGTTTGCCATTTCCTTTGTTATGAACTTGGCGGGGTAGGTCTGATGTGCGGGGCAGGAGTTCAGATAGAACTTCGCGGGCTTGTCGGAGCTTTCCGAGCGGAACACGACTTCCCTGGTACCCATGCCGATGTAAAGTCCGTCCTTGTAGTCAAGCACATACTCGGTGCCGTCGAGCAGGACGGTACCCTTGCCGCCCACATTGATGATACCCATCTCGCGTCTCTCGAGGAAGTATTCGGTGCCGAGCTCCTTGGTGCTTCCGAGCTTGAGCTCGGTGTTTACGGGGCAGGCGCCGCCCGCTATCATTCTGTCCTGATGGGAATATGTAAGCGAGATCTCGTCGGGAACGAACACCTTCTCAATGAAGTAGTTCCTGCGGAGAGCTTCTGTATCGTAACGCTTTGAATCCTCGGGATGATTGCTGTATCTGATATCAAGTTTCATATTCTTTACTCCTCCATTTTTATATACGCTCTTTAAGATATTTTACCGCAAAGGGGATATCTTCACCTGTTGTGCCTTCAAGAACAAAGTTTGCGTCGGGGCAGACTTTTCTGATCTCGGTGATGATACGCCCGTAGTCGAAGATGCCTTTTCCGACGCCGCACTGCTTCAGCGTGCCGTCATCGTTTACCGTGCAGTCCTTGATATGGAAAACGCATATCCTGTCACCGAAGGTCTGAAGACCCTCGGCAAGTATATCGTACATTCTGTCGATATTCGTTCTGTCGAGGTAATTATACAGATCGAATATGATACGTATGTTGCCGGCACCTATGGTCTTTACCGCCCGGCCGAGGGTTTTAACATCAAAGCAGACGTGCCCGAATGCACCTTCCATCCCGACGTTCACGCCCTGTTCCTCGGCATATCCGCAGAGTCCCGAAAACACCCTCACCACTCGGTCAACAGCTTCGTCCGTGCGGTTCATCGGGTGGTATATCCACTTGTCTCCGTTGTAGGAGCCTGTTTCCGAGCCCACCGTATCACAGCCGAAATCCTTCGCCAGCGAGAGGTAATCCTTAAACACCGCGACGCCGTTTTCGATCTTGCTGACATCGGGGTGGACGGGATTGAAATACGCTCCTATCAGCGGAACGCTTTTTCCCGCGCGTTGAAACACCGCTCTGAACTGCCCTGCACGCTCCTTTGTTGCGGAAGCGGGAGCGTAGCTTATCCCGTCAAGACACTTGTATGCCACCAGCTGGACTCCGTCAAGCCCCAGCTCGTCAAGTCTTGCCGCTATATTTTCTTCTCCCCTGACCCCAAGATCATGAGCGCGTATGAACATCTTTATCATCACATCAACTCTTTCCGACGCAGTACGCCTTAGTTTCTCTCAACAAGACGTATCGCAAAGCCGCCCTGCTCGTCACTTAGATACACCTCGGTCATGCGGCCGTCGGCATCATATCCCGCGGTGGACATATCGACCTTGATGCCTTTATATCCCAGCTGGGTCACAGCGCGTCTGACGCTGTTCACCGACACCGCAAGACTGCCCTTGGCACCTCTGAGAGGCGACTTTCTGCACTCCACCGAAGAGCCTCCGCAAAAGCTGTCTGCGCTGTCCTTTTTCTCCCAGCCGAACATTTTTTCAATGCCCGAAACTATCCGGAAATACTGGATCCGGTTCTTCC
>CAMVIL010000057.1 GCA_947167535.1 uncultured Ruminococcus sp.
ACATTTTCTTTCAAAGTTCATCTTTAAGTTTGTTTAAAATGCACAAGTCTTCCTCGGACAATTCTGCGCCCTCCAGAAGCTCGGGACGCTTTTTCAGCGTATTGTACAGCTGCTGCTCCCGCCGCCATTGAAGAATATTCGCATGATGCCCCGAAAGCAGCACGGGAGGCACCGCTTCCCCCTCCCAGACCTCGGGTCGGGTGTACTGCGGATACTCCAGCAGTCCGCCCCAGTGGCTCTCATCCTCGTAGCAGTCGGGCTGGGACAGCACGCCGTCGAGGATACGCACCACGCTGTCGATAAGCACCAGCGCGGGCAGCTCTCCGCCGGAGACCACGTAGTCGCCGATGGAGACTTCCTCGTCCACTATCCTGTCAAGCACACGCTGGTCAACGCCCTCGTAATGCCCGCAGAGGATAAAGATATCCGACATCTGCGCCAGCTCGCGGACGCGCTTCTGGGTCAGCGTCCTGCCCTGAGGCGACATATAGATAACGTGGGGACGCCGCTCGCCGCAGACCGCCTTCCAGCAGTCGTATATCGGCTGCGCCTGCATGAGCATTCCCTGACGCTCGCTGTAAGGCGTGTCGTCCACGCGGCGGTGCTTGTCCAGTGTGTAGTCGCGGATGTTGTGGCAGTGCGCCTCGAACAGCCCGCGAGCCCGTGCCCGTCCGATAATGCTCTCGTTGAGGGCGTTTTCGATGAACTCGGGGAAAAGTGTCGCTATGTCGAATCTCAAATGTGTCACTCCTAAAATAGATTTGCTCAATTTATTTCACGCCAAAATATTCCTCAGCCTGAGCAAGAGTATCATTGCCGAGTTTTTTGACGGTACCGTTGTCCTGAACATTATATATCTCTTCCCTCACATACTCGGGGAAAAGCTTCTTTATGTCCTCGTTGTACTGAGCTCCGTCGCCGGGGACTTCTGCGGCGGTCACTCTGAATGTGTCGTTTTCCTTATTAAGCTCAAACCGGCAGGGGTAAGAAGCTCCGCCGTCCTCGCTCAGTACGCCGCCGTCGTCTGAATACACCGATTCAAACACCCAGGCATACACATAGCAGTCGCTCTCAGATATCTTCTCTGACGAAAACACCTTCACGGCACAGAAGTTCGCCGCGTTCTCTTTGTCGGGCGGCAGCATCTGACCGAGTATCTTCTCCCTCAGCAGTGGGTGGGTAATGCTGCTGTCGATGTGTACCTGCTCATAGACGGGGTAGCGGTCTATGATACTCTCGGCGTTTTTGCCTCTTAATGCTACTATTGCAATTGCCAGTATAACCGCTGATGCCAGCATTATCAGGACTATCGTTTTTTTCATACGTCAAAGAGTCCCTCCAGCGGGGTTATGGTCATGACTCCCGCTTCGAGGTCTATGCTGTCGATGACCTCGGGGATGGCGGGGACGAGCAGCAGCCTGCCGTCGGGGGCTTTTATATGGTATACATCGTTGGCACCAGTCTCGGTGACGTCGGAAAGCTTGCCGTAGACCTCGCCCGACCCGGTGTCCCGCACCTCAAGCCCTATAAGGTCGGCGATGAACCAGCTGCCCTCGGGGAGCTCGACATCGTCTCTGTCCATGTAGAGCACCGCGCCGCGGAGCTTCTGGGCGTCCTCGACGGTGTCGGTGCCTTTGAGCTTGAGCACCGCCATGTTCTTCTGGACGCGGGCGCGCTCGACGACCACGGGGTCGCCGCTCTTGCGGTAGAGCGTTTCCAGCTCACAGAGCAGCTGCGGGTCGTCGCACCAGGGCTGCACCTTGACCTCGCCCTTTAATCCGACTACCGATGTTATCTTGCATATCTCAAGCATTTTTTTCATAGCGTATCTCCTCAGAAACATTTTGTTTGTGGTATATTATATAGTATAGCACAGGCGGGGACGGAAATCAACCTTCCGAGCCTTTCCGTCAACTTGCTCGGGCAAGAAAATACGCTTGTTCACAAAAAATTTAAAAGTTACCGATTTGTAATCTCTTTTGCACTATTTTATACAACGCCCGCCCTTGTTTTTTGAAAAATAGATGAAAATTTTGAGTATTTACAAAATTGTAACACATAGACGGCTCTGATATGTTACAATTTGTAATATATGAGAGACGCGGAACGGTGTAAAAAACCATGATGTAAACTTTTTGAACATTTTTAACATACACCACTTGCATTTTCTGTTTTTTTTTGTTATAATACTATTATATATTGTAATGTCCATTGCGGAAGCTGCGCTCAGGTGCAAGCCCGCTGTTGTGAAAATGCTTAAAAGGGAGAGAGTTTTTTATGTCTAACAGATTATTTCAGAATGTTATACACCAGATGCGTGAGACTATCGACAGCACTATCGGCGTTATAGACGAGACCGCGACCATTATCGCCTGCTCCGATCTTGCGCAGGTCGGCACGACCAATGAGTTCGTGTCACTTGACCTTGGTGATACTCACGATATCTTTATCCGCGACGGCTATACCTACAAGCCCTTCGGCTCTCACATGAAGCCCGATTACGCGGTGTTCGTTGAGGGTACCGATGAGGTCGCCGCCAAGTATGCGAGCATTCTCGCTATCTCCCTTGCGGCTATCAAGCAGTATTACGATGAAAAGTATGACCGCAACAACTTCATAAAGAATGTTGTTCTCGATAACGTTCTGCCCGGCGATATCCTCGTCAAGGCAAGAGAGCTGCACTTCAACTCGGATGTTTCCAGAGTCGTGCTGCTTATCAGGATCATCTCTACCAATGATGTTTCCGCTTACGATGTTATCCAGAATCTCTTCCCCGACAAGACAAAGGACTTCGTTTTCAACATCACCGAAAGCGATATCGTGCTGGTCAAGGAAGTTGCTTCGGGTATCGACAGCAAGGATCTTGAGAAGCTGGCAAGAAGTATCTCCGATACTCTCAGCGGTGAGTTCTATACCCGCGTAAACGTTGGTATCGGTACCGTTGTTGACAGCGTAAGAAGCCTCTCCCGCTCCTTTAAGGAAGCTCAGACCGCACTTGAGGTCGGCAAGGTGTTCGACACCGACAAGGTCATCGTCAGCTACGACGACCTCGGTATCGCAAGACTTATCTATCACCTGCCTACTACCCTCTGCGAGACCTACCTGAAGGAAGTATTCAAGAAGGGAAGCATCGAGTCCCTCGATCACGAGACTCTGTTTACAATTCAGAAGTTCTTTGAGAACAACCTGAACGTTTCCGAGACCTCCAGAAAGCTGTTCGTACACCGCAACACTCTGGTATACCGTCTCGAGAAGATCAAGAAGCTCACAGGTCTTGACCTGAGAGAGTTCGATCACGCTATCGTGTTCAAGATAGCTTTAATGGTGCGTAAGTATCTGGTGGCTAATCCCGCCAAGTTCTGATACGGCGCATTTCAGAATGACACTAAATACGGCTGGTCGCGCACCCGTAACAGGGGATCTTCCAGCCGTTTATATTTCAAGGAGTGATACCTAAGTATGGTAGAATTCAAGGACGTATCCGTCACCTATTCAAGCGGCGTTGACGCCCTGAACAACGTGAACCTCAAGATTAACGACGGAGATTTCGCGTTTGTCGTTGGTTCGTCTGGTGCCGGTAAATCTACACTTATCAAGCTGATACTGAAGGAGATAAACGCTACCGAAGGTACGGTGCTGGTCAACGGCTTCAACTTAAAGAAGCTGAGACGCGGCAAGGTGCCTGCGCTTCGCCGCACTATCGGAGTCGTGTTCCAGGACTTCCGCCTGATACCGACCATGACTGTGTATGAGAACGTGGCGTTCGTGCTGAGAGTTATCGATGCGCCTGCGAAATATATTAGAAGCCGCGTGCCTTATGTTATCAGCCTTGTAGGTCTTGAGGATAAGGCAAAGAGCTACCCTACCGAGCTTTCGGGCGGTGAGCAGCAGAGAGTCGCCCTTGCCAGAGCCCTGGTAAACGACCCCCAGCTTATAATCGCGGACGAGCCTACGGGTAATATCGACCCCGCGCTTTCCTATGAGATAGTTGACCTGCTCAAGAGCATCAACGAGTGCGGCACTACCGTGCTTATGGTAACTCATGAGCATGACCTCGTGCGCTATTTCGGCGGACGTATCATAAACATCAACAAGGGCAGCATTGCCTTTGACGAGGTGATCGGAGGTTCAAGGGATAATGAGAGCTAGCAGCGCAAAATACCTTGTCGGACAGGGTATGAAGAGCATCTGGAGAAACAGAATGATGAGCTTTGCTTCATTTTGTATCATACTTGTTTCTCTGCTGATGGTAGGCGTTTCGGTGCTTGTTACCATCAACCTCAACAGGATCATCAGCGGTATCGAAGATCAGTCGGAGGCGGCTGTTACCATCAAGGACGGTATCGACGAAAAGGCACGCGACGCGCTCCAGAGCCAGATCGAGGGTCTTCCCAATGTGGCGAGCGTTACCTTCTATTCCAAGGACGATGCGTGGGAGAACATGAAAAACGACATGAGCGACGAACAGCAGGATCTGTTCCGCTATGCCGATGAGAATCCCCTGCCCGACACCTTCCGCGTGACGGTAAAAGACATCAAGCTGATGAGCGACACCTCTATGCAGATAGAGACCTTCGACAACGTGGACTCTGTAAAGAGCCCGACACAGTTCGCGGACGTTCTCGTAAGCATAAAGAATATTCTTTCGATAATCATGACCGCCGTTATTCTGGCGCTGATCGTGGTTTGTCTCATAATTATCTCCAACACCACAAGAGCGAGCGTTTTTGCACGCCGCAAGGAGATCAACATCATGAAGTATGTCGGCGCTACCAACACCTTTATCCGCATACCTTTCTTCATCGAGGGTATGATCGTCGGCATTATCGCGGCAGCGGCAGCACTTCTGCTGACACAGTTCGCGTATGAAAGCGTATACAACATCTTTAAGAACGATATGAAGCTCTGGTCGGTGCTTGGCGTTGACAACCTCTATCCGTTCAAGAAGATGTTCCTTAAAGTGACCGTGTCCTATCTGGTATCCGGCGCATTTATCGGTGCGGTCGGCACTTCCATAAGCGCAGGCAAGCATCTGAAGGTGTAACGCCCGCATACAGGACACATTTTCCGCGTAATTTTCTGCGGGAAAAAGGGGTAAACAATTGAAGGTTTGATGAGAAACAGATAAAGGAAAACTTTCTCAACCTACTGGAGATGAGCATAGAAGCATGAGATCACAGTCTAAAAGAAAAGCAAAGAGAATACTGGCTTTCGCTCTGGCGGCTGTCGTCACTGCAGGCGTTTTTGCCGACGGCGGATACTCCGCACGTCATGAGATAGTTCACGCTGCGGATACCGATTCGGACAAGACTGAATCCGCTATCGAAGAGAAGGAACAGGACATCGCTGACCTTGAACAGAAGCAGAAAGAGCTTGACAAGAAGATCAAGGACGCCGAAAACGGTATATCCACGGAAGAGGAAAAGCAGCAGGCTATCAACGAACAGATCACTACCGTTGAGACTACTCTGAAAAAGCTCGCAGGATCTATTACCGAGCTGGAGAAGGATATCAGCGAGACTCAGCTTGCCATCGAAGCAAGTGAAGCAGCTATCAACACCAAGAAGGCGGAGATAGAGGACGGCGTATCCGATCTGAAAAAGCGCCTGCGCGTTATGTACATCGCGGGCAACGAAAGCTACACCCAGATACTCTGCGGCGCTTCGGATTTCTACGATATGCTGATGAAGCTGGAGCTTATCCGCCGCGTCACTGAGCATGACAATGATCTTATCGACGGTCTGATGGATCTTAAGGATCAGTATGAGGTCGAGGAGAAGAATCTCTCGGCTAACAAGACCAAGCTTGAGGCTGAACTCAAGGATCTCGAAAACAGACGCAACAAGCAGACCGCACAGATGAAAAAGCTCAAGAGCCTGTACGGTGAAAGCACTCTTGCTCTCGAGACTCTCGCACGCGACAAGGAAGCCTACGAGAACAACAAGGATCAGCTCAAAAAGGAGCAGGAAGAGTTCGAGAAGAACTTGGACGAGCTCATAAAGGAGCGCCAGCGCAAGGCTGCCGAAGAGGCGAAAAAGCGCAAGGAAGAGGAAGAGCGCAAAAAGAAGGAAGAAGAAAAGCGCCGCAAAGAAGAGGAAGAGCGCAAGAAGAAGGAAGAGGAACAGAATCAGGACAACAGTTCCGACGATGATTCCTCTGACGATAACGGCTCCGACAACGGCGGCGGTAATGATAACGGAAACGATAACAACAACGACAGCAACAACGATAACGGCGGTGACAATGGCGGCGGAAACGACAACGGCGGTTCTGACGACAGCAGCAGCGACGACAACGGCAATTCCAACGACAATAACGACGACGGCTACGACCCGAACCTGCCCTACGGCTACGTGCCCAAGACGCAGTTCACATGGCCTGTGCCCGGTCACTACAACATAACCTGCGGCGTGGGTCCCCGCTGGGGTTCCTACCACAACGGTATCGACATCGCGACCACCTACATAAGAGGCGCCAACATCATTGCCTCTGCACCGGGTACTGTCATACTTGTCAACAACACCTGCACCCACGATTACGGCAAGAGCTACAGCTGCGGCTGCGGCTGGGGCTACGGTAACTACTGCATCATCGACCACGGCAACGGTTACTATACCCTCTACGGACACTCGGAGCACATCTGCGTATACGAGGGTCAAGTAGTCAAGAAGGGCGACAAGCTGGGAACGGTAGGTTCCACGGGATTCTCCACAGGACCTCATCTCCACTTCGAGATCAGAGATTCAAACAACAACACGCTGGATCCCGAGAATTTCGTGTGATATACTGAAGCCCTGCGCTTCGGACGTAATAAAAGCATAAAACCAACAGAGCCGACGGACAATCGGCTCTGCTGTTGTGTAAAGATATCGGTTTTTTCGACAGATTTCCCGTCGGCGGTATGCTATAATGGATATGCGCGGCAACTCCGCGCAGACATTCGGGCGATTAAAGGAGCAGTTCTTTGATGAGATCATCTTCATACAAAAGAATACTTGCGGCTGTCACGCTTTGCGCGGTGACGGCTTCGGTCTGCACACCCGCGGGCGGCAAGGACACCGAGCACCCAAAAAGCACAGTGCCCGCCGAGATCACGGTATCGGCAGACGAGACCGATGAGACAGACGCGTACTTCAACACCTACGCCGACAAGCTCGCCGAGATAGAACGGCGCCAGAAGGAGCTGGACGAACAGCTCTCGGGCGACGACGAGGAGATACTCGACGCGGCGGCTACCCAGAAGATAATCC
>CAMVIL010000058.1 GCA_947167535.1 uncultured Ruminococcus sp.
TTCTATCTAATTGAAGAATTTTGGCACCTTCTTTTTGGGTTTCTCCTTCTGTTTACTATCGCTTTAAAGAACGAAATTAACAAAAAATTTAAAAAAATTCTTTCTCCCCTATTGACAAGCGGGAAAATATCTGTTATTATTGTTGATAGGATAATAAAGATAGAGGTGCGGTCGCGATCAGTACGCGGCAGGTGCTATTGTGCGGTTCCCGACCGTTCAGCCTGCCGACCGAAAGGCAACACCGCCGAAGCTTGAGCGCTCGGGGCGCTTCTGCTGACTGTTGGGTCAACAGCTCTTCAGTTGTCATCATGCTTTATGGTGGAGTGCTATCGTCATTTATTTTGATGTCAACATTTCTATTATATTGTATGATGGCCGGCTTTTCAACCGGTTTTTTTATTGTTTTAGAAAATTTTATGCTTTGTACATTTTTCAGAAATATCTCCCGCTGTTACACACTCTGTCGGCGCGGCATATTATGAAATTATAAGGCAGGGAAAAGGAGAAATCTATTATGAAGAGTTTTAATGTAGGTATCATCGGTGCTACGGGTATGGTAGGTCAGAGGTTCACTCTGCTCCTCAGCAAGCATCCGTGGTTCAATGTTGTATGCGTTGCAGCTTCCTCCCGTTCGGCTGGCAAGAAGCTCAAGGACGCTGTTGGCGAGAAGTGGGCTATGACTCAGCCCATGCCCGAGGACATCGGAAACCTCGTGGTCCTCGACGCTGAGAAGGACATCGACAAGATCGCGGCTCAGGTTGACTTCGTATTCTGCGCCGTTAACATGAAGAAGGACGAGATCAAGGCTCTCGAGGAGAAGTATGCTAAGGCTGAGGTTCCCGTTGTTTCCAACAACTCCGCTCACAGACATACTCCCGACGTTCCGATGGTTATCCCCGAGATCAACCCCGAGCACATCGAGATCATCGCTTCCCAGAGAAAGCGTCTCGGCACCAAGAGAGGCTTCATCGCTGTTAAGTCCAACTGCTCGCTGCAGAGCTACGTTCCCGCTCTCGCTCCTCTGATGGACGAGTTCAAGGTAACCAAGGCTCTGACCTGCACATATCAGGCTATCTCCGGCGCAGGCAAGACCTTCGCTACTATGCCCGAGATCGTGGACAACGTTATCCCCTTCATCGGCGGCGAGGAAGAGAAGTCTGAGCAGGAGCCTCTGAAGATCTGGGGCAAGATCGAGGGCGACGAGATCGTTCCCGCAACCGAGCCCTCCATCACTGCTCAGTGCCTGAGAGTTCCCGTTTCCGACGGTCACACCGCTGCAGTATTCGCTTCCTTCGAGAAGAAGCCCACCAAGGAGCAGATCCTCAAGGCATGGGCTGAGTTCAAGGGCGTTCCTCAGGAGCTGGAGCTTCCCTCCGCTCCCAAGCAGTTCCTCCACTACTTCGAGGAGGACAACCGTCCCCAGGCTAAGCTCGACCGCGACCTCGAGGGCGGCATGGCAGTTTCTATCGGCAGACTCCGCGAAGACACCCAGTACGACTACAAGTTCGTATGCCTGTCCCACAACACCCTGAGAGGTGCTGCAGGCGGCGCTGTACTGCTGGCTGAGCTGCTGGCTGCAAAGGGCTACTTTGACAGATAATCTATACCTGAAACACTCTTTTTGAAAGGAGTAATCATAATGAAGAAGATAATTTTCACCGGCGCGGGCGTTGCTATCGCTACTCCTATGTTTGCCGACGGTTCCATCAATTACGATGAGCTGGGCAAGCTGATAGACTTCCAGATAGAGAACGGCACCGACGCCATCATCATCTGCGGTACCACAGGCGAAAGCTCCACCATGACCGACGAAGAGCACATCGAGTGCATCCGCTTCGCAGTTGAGCGCACCGCCAAGAGAGTACCCGTTATCGCAGGCACAGGTTCCAACCACACCGAGTATGCGGTGAACCTCTCCAAGCACGCCGAGGAGCTGGGCGCAGACGCTCTGCTTCTGGTAACGCCTTACTACAACAAGGCTTCGCAGGAAGGTCTGTACAGACACTACAAGGCTATTGCTGATGCGGTCACTCTGCCTATCATTCTGTACAACGTACCCTCCCGCACCGGAACCAACATCGGTCTGGAGACCGTCAAGAGGCTTTCGGCTATCGAGAACATCGTAGCCATCAAGGAAGCTTCCGGCGACATCAGCCGTGTTGCCAAGATCCGCGAACTGTGCGGCGACGACATCACCATCTACTCGGGCAACGACGACCAGATCGTTCCCATCATGTCGCTGGGCGGCAAGGGCGTTATCTCTGTGCTCTCCAACTGTATGCCCAGAGAGACACACGACATTGCGACCCTCTGCTTAGAGAACAAGTACGACGAGGCTTCGGCTCTCGCCATCAAGACTCTGGGCTTTGCCAACGCGCTCTTCTGCGATGTAAACCCGATCCCCGTTAAGGAAGCGCTGAACATCATGGGCTTCAAGGCAGGCTCATGCAGACTTCCCCTCTGCGACACATCCGACGCCAACAAGGCTAAGATCCGTGCCGAGATGGAAAAGCACGGGCTGGTTGGCTGCATCAAGTAAGATAAATAACTGAAAAGGGCGGTGTTCTCCGCCCTTTTTTGTAAAGAAAGGACGTTGAAAAACATGACCAATATAGCAATTTGCGGCGCCAGCGGTCACATGGGTCGCGTTATCGCCGACATCATCGCAAACCGCGACGACTGCACCACCAGCGCTGGCATCGATAAAATCACTGCGCAGTACGCAGACTTCCCTATCGTCGAGTCCCCCGACAAGCTTCCCTCGAAGCCCGATGTCATCATCGACTTCTCCCACCCCTCTACACTTGACGGTCTGCTCGGCTACTGCCTCGACAACGGCGTGCCTCTGGTCATCGCCACCACAGGCTACACTCAGGAACAGATCGCGCAGATCAAGAAGGCTGCGGAGAGCATTCCCGTGTTCTTCACCTTCAATATGTCGCTCGGCATAAACCTGCTGGCGGAGCTTGCCAAGAAGGCGGCTTCCGTGCTGGAGGGTCAGTTCGACATCGAGATAGTTGAGAAGCACCACAATCAGAAGCTGGACGCTCCCAGCGGCACGGCGATCATGCTGGCTGACGCTATCAACGACACCCTCAATGAGAAGTGCAGCTACGTCTACGACCGCCACTCTGTCCGCGCCAAGAGAAGCAAGACCGAGATCGGTATGCACTCGGTTCGCGGCGGCACCATCGTCGGCGAGCACGAGATCATCTTTGCAGGCCGCGACGAGGTCATCAGCCTCAAGCACGAGGCTCACTCCAAGAGCGTTTTCGCGGTGGGCTCTGTCAATGCGGCAATTTTCCTCAGCAGAAAGAACGCGGGGCTCTATGCGATGAACGATATGCTGGCGGAAGTATGATGAAATAATATTACCGTCGGTATATCACATCAAATAATAACACAGCGGACTGTCCGAAGCGTTTCAAAGGCGTTTTGGGCAGTCTTTTTTAACTATATTATCCGCTTGTACAATAGTACCATCATTTCTTGTTGCTTACCACCATAAAAAATACAAATAGTTTGTTGGAAATAATAATTGAAAATCATCTGTTATATAGTAGAATATAAGTGCAGGAAACTGATCCGACACTGTTAAAACTATACACCGCCCGCGACGCTGTCGGCGGTACATGGGGACCCTCTTCGGGCGACCCTGCTGCGGTGCCTTTCCCCGTAGTCGGCGTATCAGGCGGCGCTCTGGGCTGGGACAGCAATGTGGAGCAGTCCGACACCGAGATCTGCGGCGACGGCACCTACACTATATTCGTAAGCTCCCACGGAACCATCGACACCGAGGGCAGCGGCTGGTACATCGACAAGGAGAAGAAATACACCCGTCTAGGCTGTCCCTGGTCTATGCTGGGAACTTACGAGTGCGTCAACGACCTGACCACCGAGCCCAAACAGGAAGAGCTGAAATGGAAGCTCAGCGAGAAGAACAGAGACAGAGCATTCTCCTTTAACCTCGTCGGCGTATGCACCGATATCCCCGTGACCTACGACAAGGATGAGCACAAGTGCTACCTCGACGCAGACAAGACTCAGGAGATCACCGTCTCCAACGTGGTTGTCGATCTGTGCGGCAAGACCTACAAGGCTGACGTGGGACTCTTTGAAGAGGACAAGTTCCTCCAGATCTCACTCATCAACATCTGGGGCAGAAGCACCATCGAGGAGACCGCCTATCCCGAGCAGGACGGCAGGATCTCGGTAACATTCACCGTAAAGGGACTCGACGCCAAGACCGACCTCGCCAAGAAGAGCAAGGTCACTGTTGCCAAGAAAAAGGCTTACACCGGCAAGGCACTCAAGCCTGCGGTCACCGTCAAGGTGGGCTCCAAGACTCTCAAGAAGGGCACCGACTACACCCTTTCCTACAAGAACAACAAAAAGCCCGGCAAGGCTACCGTTACCGTAAAGGGCAAGGGCAATTACACCGGCAAGAAGACCGCTTCCTTCGTTATCGTTCCCAAGAAGCAGGCTGCACCTGCCGTTAAGGCGCTGGGCAATCAGAAGATAAAAGTCACCGTCAAGAAAGACAAGCTCTCCAGTGGCTACAAGGTTCAGTACAGCACCGACAAGAAGTTCAAGAAGGGGGTCAAGACCGCGGCTATCTCCAAGAACAGCACCACTTCCAAGACCATCGCAAAGCTCACCAAAGGCAAGACCTACTATGTAAGAACTGCCGCCTACGTCAAGGTCGGCAAAAAATCCTACGCCGGAGCTTACAGCAAGGCAAAGGCTGTCAAGGTAAAAGAATATTTCACTGAGCTGACTCGCAAATGCCATCGGTATCATTTCGGTACTGATGGCTTTTTGCTTTATCATTAGCGGCAGTATATAATAAATAGATAATTTATCACAACTTCGCAATATACTTTTCGTACAGTGTGCACATGAAAATTGAATGCAGTTTGTATGATTTGTTTATTGAATTTTAACTCGCAAAGTAGTAAAATATAGTTATGGGAACCGGCGCCCCGAAAGCGCTGAAAAATCACTTTTGAAAGGAACGATCTGTTATGAAGATGAAGAAAACTTTCTCGGCTGTTATGGCTTCTGTTATCGCAGTGTCGGGAATGTCTGCTTTCAGCGCTTCTGCTGAGACCGTTGACAACAATGTAGGAGCTGCTGTTTCGGGCTCCGCAGGTATGTATTTCCAGACTGATATGTACACCGCTCACGATGCATTCGGCGGCACATGGGGACCCACCGCGGAGACTCCCGCCTGCTTCCCCAACACCATCGTAGGAATAAACGGCGGCGAATTCGGCTGGGATACCGAGGCTGACGTGCCCGTGACCGCCATCAACGGCGACGGCACCTACACCGTAAGCTTCAAGACCAACGGCGTTATCAACACCGCTCCTACCGAAACCAAGAAGTGGTTCTTAGACGCTGACCAGAAGTACAGCCGCATGGGCGCTCCCTGGTCTATTCTCGGAAACTACATCTGCACTTCCGACCTGACCGCAGACCTTGCACAGGAAGATCTCGTGTGGGAGTTCGCGACCAAGAACAGAGACAACAACAAATGCTACCTCGACGAGGCTATGACCAAGGAAGTTACCGTTTCCGACGTTTCCGTTGATATGTGCGGCAAGGAGATCAAGGTAGACGAGGTCAAGTTCGAGTGCGACAAGTACATCCAGCTTTCGCTCATCAACATCTGGGGCTCCAACTCTATCGACGCGGAAGCCTTCCCCGAGAACGACGGCGTTGTTTCCGTTAAGTTCACCATCAAGGGTCTCTCCGAAACCAAGAAAGACCTCTCCAAGGATGCAAAGGTCACCGTTGCCAAGACCAAGGCTTACACCGGCAAGGCACTCAAGCCCGCAGTTACCGTCAAGGTTGGCTCCAAGACCCTCAAGAAGGGTACCGACTACACCGTTTCCTACAAGAACAACAAAAAGCCCGGCAAGGCTACCGTTACCGTAACAGGCAAGGGAAATTACACCGGCAAGAAGTCCGCTTCCTTCGTTATCGTTCCCAAGAAGCAGGCTGCTCCCAAGGTCAAGGCTCTCGGCAAGCAAAAGATCAAGGTCACTGTAAAGAAGGACAAGCTGGGCAGCGGCTACAAGGTTCAGTACAGCACCGACAAGAAGTTCAAGAAGGGTGTCAAGACTGTCACCATCTCCAAGAACAGCACCACTTCCAAGACCATTGCGAAGCTCAAGAAGGGCAAGACTTACTACGTAAGAACTGCCGCATTCGTAAAGGTAGGCAAGAAGGCTTACGTCGGCGCTTACAGCAAGGCTAAGTCCGTTAAGGTTAAATAATCAGATAAGCTGACATTACTAAAGCCATCGGTACCGAAATACCGATGGCTTTATTCTTTACTGTGCGTCAGCCGACTGAAGCTTTTGAAGCGTGCGTGGCTTTGGGATCCTTCTCAGGTATCTGTAACAGCGGCGGTAGTCGGCGTATGCCTCGCGCCAGTCGTCGGAAGTGGGCGTATATCCGCCGAAGCAGACTCTCTCAAACAGTGCGATGAGCTTATCGGGAGAGCATCCGCGGGTGCGATGCAGGTACTCGCTCAGCATTGCGGCTGTGTACGCTGTATAATCGCTCTTTGTAGAGTAGTTGACGACCCATATCAGATGCTGATACAGTTTCAGCACCCGCTTGTCAAGCTTCATGAAGGGCAGTATCAGGCGGAGCAGAAGCTCTGCTATGCGGTCGAGGAGTATCACGAACACGATAACGAACCCGACGATGAATACCAGCAGCATACGGCTCAGCAGCTTCAGGATCATTGCGGCGTTGCCGCCCTTGTTGCCCTCATCCTGTTTTTTGTAGTCGGATACTGTGGGGTCAAAGGTCAGCCAGCCGATGCCCGAGATATAGACCTCGACGAAAGCGTGGGAATGAGAATCTCTTATAACAAATGAGCGGGAATTATTCAGCGTGGGATCCTCGTTGATCACCGGCTCGAAGCAGGCGAAGCCCTCGACGTATCTTGCGGGCAGTCCCACCGAACGCGCCATGAGGGTCATAGCAGTCGCATAGCTGGAGCAGACTCCCGTCTTGCCTTCAAAAATAAAGTAGTCGATGGACTTATCCTGGGGGACGTAATCCATGTCGTACTTGTAGCCTGTATTTTCAAAATAGCTTTCAAGCGCCCGCGCCTTTTCAAGATCGCTGTGAGCGTCCTTAACTATCTT
>CAMVIL010000059.1 GCA_947167535.1 uncultured Ruminococcus sp.
AGGTTGTTGTGCTTTCGGAATATGAGCAGAAGTATCAGCCCGAAAAAGCCGTAGATGGGCAGTATCGGCAGGTGCAGAAAGCCACGCTCCTCGTAGTCGCGGTACATGACGTACATCACCGTGACCTCGTAGAGCCAGCCCACGAACCCGCAGACGGTGAACTCCAGCGCGTAGGAGCCTATCAGCGACGCCGTTTCAAAGGCTCTGCCCTTTTGTCGGGTCATTGCATGAGCTCCCGCATCTGTCCTATCAGCGAGCCGAAGAGCTCAAGCGCCGACTTGATGGGAGCGGAAGTCGCCATGTCCACGCCCGCACCGCGGAGAAGCTCTATCGGGGTCTTCGAGCAGCCGCCCTTTAAGAAATTGTCGATGTAATCCCTCACCGCAGGCTCGCCCTCTTTGAGGATACGCTGAGACAGCGCTATCGCCGCCGAGTAGCCTGTGGCGTACTGGTATACGTAATAGTCGTAGTAGAAGTGGGGGATCCTTGCCCACTCCAGGTCGATCTCGCTGTCGATGACGATGTCCCCACCGTAATACTGCTCGTTGAGGGAGCGGTAGAGGGCGTTGAGGGTCTCAGCAGTGAGCGCCTCGCCGCTGTCGTACATCTCGGCTATCTTCAGCTCGAACTCTGCAAACATCGTCTGACGGTACAGCGTGCCGCGGAACTGCTCGAGGAAGTAGTTTATCAGGTACGCCTTCTCCTTCTTGTCGTCGGTGTTTTTCAGCAGGTACTGCATCAGCAGAGCCTCGTTGCAGGTAGATGCGACCTCCGCCACGAATATCGAGTAGTCGCTGTAGCATACGGGCTGGTTCTTGTTGGAGTAGTAGCTGTGTATCGCGTGACCCATCTCGTGCGCCAGCGTGAACATACAGTTGAGGGTGTCCTTGTGGTTGAGGAGCACGTAAGGATGCACTCTGGCGCCCGCAGAATATGCTCCCGAGGTCTTGCCCTCGTTCTCGTAGACGTCTATCCAGCCGCCCTCGAAGCCCTGCTTCAGTATCGACAGGTACTCATCACCCATCACCGACAGCGCCTTATAGACCGTCTCCTTCGCCTCTTCAAAGGTTATCTTCATGTCGATGTCAGAGACTATCGGCGTGTAGAGGTCGTACATATGCAGCTCGTCCAGCCCCATCAGCTCGCGGCGGAGCTTGACGTAGTCGTACATATACTGCATATTCTCATGCACCGCGGCGATGAGATTGTGGTAGACCTCCACGGGTATCTCGTTGCCGAAGAGCGCCTGCTCCAGCGGCGACTCGTAGCGGCGAGCCTTGGCGTAGAAGCCCAGCATCTTGACCTGCGAGGAAAGTGTCGCCGCGCAGGTGTTCCTGAACTTGTCGTAGGTGTGGTAGAGCCCCTCAAAAGCACTCTTGCGGAGCACTCTGTCCTGCGACTCCATTATCATGCGATAGCTCTCGTGGGTGAGAGGCTGGGCGTTGCCGTCCTTGTCCACGGCGTCGGGGAATTTCAGGTCGGCGTCGGAAAACATGGAGAAGATATTCTCGGGCGAGCCCGCCAAGTCCCCCGACAGCGCCATGATGCGCTCCTCGGCGTCGGAGAGGGTGTGCTCCTTATTGCGGAGCGTTCTGTTTATCGAAATGCGGTAGAGCTCCAGCTCGGGGCACTCCTTATAGAAGCCGTCTATTTTGTCGGCGATGGAGATGAGCTCGGGGGAGAAGAAGCTGACCGCGGAGCCGAACTCCACAAAGACGCTGGACATTCTGCCCACCATTGCCTGATACTTTGTGTTAGCGGTATCCTCATCGGAGCGGCGCTGAGCGTAGTTTGCAAGGCTGTCGATGAGCACCGAGACCTCGTCGTCCAGCTGATGGAATTCAAGCAGAGTCTGAGCGCTCTCGCCGAGGCGCCCCTTATAGGAAGCCATCTTATCCTTATACTCGGTGAGTTTTTTGAGGTCGGCTTCCCAGGCGTCATCGCTGGGGTAGATGTCCTCGAGGTGCCATTTGAACTTTTCGTCTATTTCGTCACGTTTAGGGATCCTGTCTGCCATTGTTATCGTCTCCTTTGAAAAATTTTTCATCTCAATTATAACATTAATAAATGAAAATGTCAATAAAGCGGATCCAACCGCGCGAGGTTGGCGAGGGCTGCAAACGCGCTGCGCGCTTATTGCCAGAAGTTCGCTACGCGAACTTCCCTGAAAGGCGAGCAGCCCCTCGCGAAGGGCGGCAAACGCCCCTGCGGGGCTTATTGCGGGACAGCGTCCCCATTTGCGCCAAAAGAGGCGCAACTCCGGCGCACGCCAAAATTAAAGACCCCGCAGAATAAACTGCGAGGTCCTTGTAAAGCTTAAATTAAACCAGCGAGATGATAGCCATTTCAGCAGCATCGCCGCGACGGGGTCCGATCTTAACGATCTTGGTGTAACCGCCGTTTCTTCCCTCATAGGAAGGCGCGATCTCGTTGAACAGTCTGTTAGCAACAGACTCCTTGGTAACATAAGCGAAAACCTGTCTCTTGGAGTGCAGGTCACCAGCCTTGCCGAGGGTTATCATTTTCTCGGTCATAGCGCTGACTTCCTTAGCTCTGGTTACAGTAGTTTCAATCTTACCGTTTTCGAGAAGATAAGTAACCATAGCTCTCAGCATAGCCTTTCTATGGTCGCTGGCTCTTCCCAGCTTTCTTGTGCCCGGCATAGATCTTTCCTCCTTACTTTAATTGTCTTCTTCGGAACTCAGGTCATAGCCCAGCGAGTGGAGCTTTTCCTTGACCTCGTCGAAAGACTTCTTGCCAAGGTTTCTGACCTTCATCATTTCTTCTGCGGATTTTTCGATCAGATCGTTTACGGTGTTGATACCCGCACGCTTCAGGCAGTTGAAAGAACGTACCGAAAGATCCAGCTCTTCGATGGTCATTTCGAGTATCTTTTCCTTGCCCTTGTCGTCCTTCTCGACCATGATCTCAACCACGCTGGCCTCCTCAGAGAGATCCACAAAGAGGTTGAGGTGCTCGCCCAGCAGCTTGGCTGCCATGGAAACCGCCTCCTTTGCGGAAATGGTACCGTCGGTCCATACCTCAAGAGTCAGCTTGTCATAATCGGTGATCTGACCTACACGGGTGTTGTCTACCGTGTAGTTTACCTTCAGCACAGGGGTGTAGATGCTGTCAACAGCAATAACACCGATCGGTGCGTTGGGTGTAAGAGACTTATTCTTCTCAGCAGAAACATAGCCTCTGCCTCGATCTATAACGATCTCCATATAAAGCTTTGCGCCCGCGCCGAGGGTAGCGATGTGCATATCGGGAACAAGGATGTCCACTTCGGAATCAGCCTTGATGTCGCCCGCAGTGACTTCACACTCGCCCTCTGCTTCGATGTAGATGGTCTTGGGACCTTCGCCGTAAAGCTTTGCGGTGAGTCCCTTGAGGTTCAGGATGATCTCAGTGACATCTTCCTTTACCCCGGGGATCGTTGTAAGCTCATGGTGTACGCCGTCGATCTTTACAGATGTAACAGCGACGCCGGGTAACGAGGAGAGCAGCACCCTTCTTAAGCTGTTGCCCAGTGTAATACCGTAGCCACGCTCAAGCGGCTCAAGAACGAAACGTCCGTAGGTGCCGTTGCTCTTAAGCTCTTCTGTTTCAATTTCAGGCTTTTCTATTTTTTCAAGCATTAAAAACCCTCCTGTTTTCAAAAACTCATGTCAGTGCCCTGCCGCCACAAAGCAAGGAACAGATCCTCTGCTTCACCGAGCGGTCAGTGCCCTTGGTTTTTTTCTTGGTTTACGATCGTCTGAAACAAACAGTGCTCCCTTTCTTTGCAAAAGGGTAAGACAAAACCGCACAAAGACCTTGTGCGGGGCGTTCCCCGCGGGGTCTGTGGGCAGACGCAGTCTCACGCGCCTTATACCGCTTGCAGTGCCCGCACACCGATCACTCTGTGCGCGGTCTTTTTGCGGCATTGCCTTAAATTTTTATGCACCGGATTATCTCGAATAGAGCTCGACGATGAGGTGTTCTTCTACCTCGTAGTCAAGATCTTCCTTAACAGGAGCGCGAAGTACCTTTGCAGTAGCAGCATCGCGGTTTACATCGAGCCATGCGGGAGTAAGTCTGTCCGCAGTACCCTCAATGATCTGCTTGAATTTTTCGCTCTTCTTGCTGTTCTCGGAAAGCGAGATCACGTCGCCGACCTTAACGGTGTAAGAGGGAATGTCAACTCTCTTGCCGTTTACAAGGAAGTGGCCGTGTGTAACGAGCTGACGAGCCTCACGTCTGGTAAGAGCGAGTCCCATTCTGAATGCTACATTATCAAGTCTTTCCTCAAGCAGGGTGATCAGGTTTTCACCGGCCTGACCCTCCATGTGCTGAGCCTTCTCATAGATATGTCTGAACTGCTTCTCGAGAACGCCGTAGATAAATCTCAGCTTCTGCTTCTCCTTGAGCTGCATACCGTACTCGGAAACCTTCTTTCTCTTTCCGGCGCCGGGATCTCTCTTAGTCTCCTTGCCAACGCCCATTACCATGGGGCTGATGCCAAGCTCTCTGCAGGTCTTCAGGATAGGTTTTTTATTTACTGCCATTTTGGATTACCTCCGTTTTTTGATTTTGTATCGGACCTCTGCACGCTGAAATGCGTGACCGCCCGACTTTGAGTAAACTGCACTCAAATTGACTTATTATTATACTCTACGTCTCTTAGGCGGACGGCAGCCGTTGTGAGGGATAGGAGTTACGTCCTTGATCATACGTACCTCGAGCTCCTCGGACTGAAGTGCTCTGATAGCAGCTTCACGGCCGGCACCCGGTCCCTTAACGTAAACCTCAACGATCTTGAGGCCGTGCTCCTTAGCAGCTCTTGCAGCAGTCTCTGCAGCGGTCTGAGCAGCAAAGGGAGTGCTCTTCTTGGAGCCGCGGAAGCCGAGGCCGCCTGCGGAAGCCCAAGAAATTGCGTTGCCCTGCATATCGGTGATGGTAACGATGGTGTTGTTGAAGGTGGACTGGATATGAACCTGTCCCTGTTCGATATTCTTTCTTTCGCGTCTGCGGCGAATTACTTTCTTCTGAGCCATGTTCTTTTAGTCCCTCCTTACTTCTTCTTGTTAGCGATGGTCTTTACAGGACCCTTGCGGGTTCTTGCGTTTGTCTTGGTTCTCTGACCTCTGACGGGAAGGCCTCTTCTGTGACGAAGGCCTCTGTAGCAACCGATCTCTACGAGTCTCTTGATGTTAAGAGCAACTTCTCTTCTCAGGTCACCCTCAACGGTAAGGTTGTGGTCAATATAATCACGTAACTTTGCAACATCAGCCTCAGAAAGATCCTTGACTCTGATATCAGGATCAACGCCTGTTTCCTTGAGGATCTTAGTAGCTGTGTTCTGACCGATGCCATAGATATAGGTAAGTCCGATCTCGATTCTCTTATCCTTAGGCAGGTCTATACCGGCAATACGAGCCATTTAATTGCACCTCCAAAATTGGTTTGTTAACCCTGACGCTGCTTGTGCTTGGGATTCTGGCAGATAACCATGATCTTGCCCTTTCTCTTGATCACCTTGCACTTTTCGCACATGGGCTTAACTGAAGGTCTTACTTTCATTGAAATACCTCCTTAACGTTCCGCACGCTTTGTCTGCGTGCTCTGCTTTCAGGCGGGAGCTTATTTCGCTCTCCAGGTTATTCTTCCCTTTGTAAGGTCGTACGGGCTCATCTCGACCGTGACCTTATCGCCGGGCACTATACGAATGTAATTCATGCGGAGCTTTCCGGAAATGTTAGCGAGTATAACGTGCTTGTTTGCCAGCTCTACCTTAAAGGTAGCGTTGGGAAGCGCCTCGGTAACTACGCCCTCCAGCTCGATCACATCTTCCTTAGACATAGCTTTGCATTCCTTTCGGATCGGCATGATGCCGATTCATCGCTTTGGGTTTTAAACTTAGAATACAATTTATAACAATTTCCTTAACGCACAGGCTTTAAAAGCAGCTGAAATGCGTGTGCGAGGTGCAACGTTGCCCGCACATGGTACCGCCCCGAAAGCCGTGCCTAGGAAAACTGTCTTTTAATCAATGATATCAGCTGTTCGGATCTGTCAGTATCATAGCCCCCGTAGCGGTGACTGCGATAGTATGCTCAAAATGTGCCGCCAGACTGTGATCCTTTGTGACCGTCGTCCAGCCGTCGTCGAGCACCTTCACGGCAAAATCTCCCGCGGTGATCATCGGCTCAATGGCGATGACCATACCCTCGCGGAGTCTCATTCCGTGACCTGCTTTTCCGAAATTCGGAACCTCAGGATCCTCGTGCAGGTCGTGACCCACACCGTGACCGACAAACTCTCTGACTACCCCGAAGCCGTTGTCTTCATTGAACTTCTGGATAGCAGCGCCGATATCTCCGAGCCTTACGCCCGGCTTTACCATGCTGATAGCAAGGTAAAGGCTGTCTTCAGTGGACTTCATCAATGCCTTTGCCTCGTCGGATATCTCGCCGACCGCAAAAGTCTTAGCGGAATCCCCGAACACGCCGTCGATGTAAGCGCCCGTATCAACCGACACGATGTCGCCTTCCTTCAGCACTAAACCTCCGGGAATGCCGTGTATCACCACGTCGTTGACGGAGATGCAAGCCGCGCCGGGGAACCCGCCGTAGCCTAAAAATCCCGCCTTTGCTCCGTGTGACTTAAAGTATTTCAGGATAACGTTATCCAGCTCCTTGGTAGTCATACCCGGTCTGATAGCCTTACCCGCCGCCACCAGCGCTCCGCCGGTGATCTGACCGGCCTTGCGCATCTTAGCGATCTCACTTTGTGATTTGATGTTTACCATTTGATAGACTTCTTTCTATTGTACGTCAGTACATTCAAACGATCAGGCTTTTACGGCTTCAAGAGTACGTCTGGTAGTTTCCTCCAGTTCCTCCTGACCCTCAACGGTAGTCAGCTTGCCCTGCTTCTGGTAGTAATCCTTCAGCGGTTCAGTCTGCTCGTGATAGGTCTTGAGTCTGCCGAGCACGGTAGCGGGCTCGTCGTCCTTGCGGATGACCAGCTCCTTGCCGCAAGCATCGCATACGCCCTCTACCTTAGGTGCCTTGTAGAGCAGATGGTAG
>CAMVIL010000060.1 GCA_947167535.1 uncultured Ruminococcus sp.
AGGTAAAGGAGACAGGCGCTGACCTCGGTCTTGCATTCGACGGCGACGCCGACAGATGCCTTGCCGTTGACGAAAACGGCGAACTGGTGGACGGCGACAAGCTCCTCGCTATCTTCTCCCGCTATATGCGTCAGAAGGGCAGACTGTCCGGCGACACCTGCGTTGTCACCGTTATGTCTAACATCGGATTCTTCAAGTTCTGCGAGTCGGACGGCATCAACGCCAAGACTACCAAGGTCGGCGACAGATACGTGCTGGAGGAGATGCTTAGCGGCGGATACAAGCTGGGCGGCGAGCAGTCGGGTCACATCATAATGCTCGACCACGCAAACACCGGCGACGGTGAACTCACAGGCGCTACCCTGCTGGAGATCCTCGCTGACAGCGGCAAGAAGATGAGTGAACTTGCGACCTGCATGGAAAGCTTCCCGCAGGTGCTGGTGAACGTAAAGATCACCGCCGACAAGAAGGGTCTCTGGGACAAGACTCCCGCTGTTACCGACAAGATAGCAGAGGTAGAGGCAAAGCTCGGCAGCGACGGCAGAGTGCTGGTCCGCGAGTCGGGTACAGAGCCGCTGGTGCGCGTTATGCTCGAGGGCAGACACATCGACGAGATCACCGCTTACGCCAACGAGATCGCAAAGCTCGTCGAGGAGATGTGAGCCGTGAGGTTTGAATACTGCCCCTTCTGCGGCGGCAAGACCGTCGGCAGAGAAACAGGCGACGAGGGGTTAGTCCCCTGGTGCGATAACTGCACGCGTCCGCTCTTCGATATGTTCCCGACCTGCGTGCTCTGCGTTGCAGTCAGCGACGAAGGCAGGGTCGCACTCATCAAGCAAAACGGCGTGACCGACCACTATGTCGGGGTCGCGGGGTACATAAAGCCCGGCGAGAACGCCGAGGAAGCCGCCGCCCGCGAGGTGGGCGAAGAGCTGGGTCTTGAAGTCACAGGCGTCCGCTACATGAGAAGCTACTGGTACGACAAAAGATGCATGATGATGCTGGGCTACACCGTGTTCGTAAAGCAGGGCGGACTGAAGCCTTCCTGCGAGGTGGACGAAGCGAAGTGGTTCGACATGGACGACGCTCCCGCCGCGCTGAGAAATACCAGCCTGATACAACAGCTCGCGGAGCTTGTGGTGAAGGCGTATAAAAGCGGAGAATTGTAAGATCTCAGAGGTATTACAGTTATGAAAAACGGCATTGTGGCACTTTGGGCGCTGGCTATAGCAGGGATGACGTGGGGCGTTATACGCACTGCGAGAAACCGTATGCGATGTAATAAAGAACCTGAGCGAATAAAGGTCGGACGAAGTACAAAAAACGCAAAATGGTGGATCGTGATATCAGCCTGCTGGATAGCCATTTCGGCATGGAATATTTATGACTACAGCAAAGAAATAGAAAAGATCAACAGCGGATACTGGGACTACGCTTACCGGTCTGTCCATGGAGACGGAGAGGATACTGCGGAACTGCGTGCCGAGTTGCTTGAAAAGCCGACGGAGCAAAAGCATTGGTATACGCTGGTGATATTTGTATGGTCATGTACGCTGGTGCTTAACGCAATAGAGCTTAAGATCGGCAGATATGCATATATAACCGAAAACGGCGTGTACTTTTCCGGTACGTTTATTCCGGCGAAGAAATTACGTTGGCGAATTACCGATGACTACGCTCAGGGTAGGACGCTTGAACTGTTTCATGGAAAAAGCGAAACTCCGATGCAGTACCGGATAATCAGCGAGGAGCAGCAGCTTGCGGAAATGCTAGGTTCAGCCTACAGACCACACAAAAAGTATAACAAGGAATTGGAAATATCATGAGAATAGCAGATAAATGGACAGACTATGAGATACTCGACACCGCGGACGGCATGAAGCTGGAACGCTGGGGTAAGGACGTCTTCTCGCGTCCCGACCCGCAGATAATCTGGAAGTCCCCCGAACGCGCCGACTGGTCAAAGGCGGCGGCAGTCTACCACCGCTCGGCAAAGGGCGGCGGCGAGGGGGAGTTCAGACGGCAGCTCCCCGACAAGCGGGTCATCTCCTACCGCGACCTCAGATTCGTGATACGCCCGACGGGATTCAAGCACATGGGGCTGTTCCCCGAGCAGGCGGTGAACTGGGACCTGATGGCAGAGCGTATACGCGCTCTGAAAGCCGCAGGCGGCGAGCCGAAGGTCTTGAACCTGTTCGCCTACACCGGCGGCGCCACGCTTGCCTGTGCGGAAGCGGGAGCGGCTGTTACCCACGTTGACGCCTCGAAGGGCATGGTATCCTGGGCGAGGGACAACGCGGCGGCGAGCGGTCTGACCGAGAAGCCGATACGCTGGCTGGTGGACGACTGCGAGAAGTTTGTCAACCGCGAGATACGGCGCGGCAACCGATACACTGGGATAGTCATGGACCCGCCGAGCTACGGCAGAGGTCCCGGGGGCGAGGTCTGGAAGCTTGAGGACTGCATATACGACCTTGTGGCGACCTGTGCGCAGGTGCTGGCGGACGAGCCGGACTTTTTCCTGCTGAACAGCTACACGACGGGGCTTTCGCCGTCGGTGATGGCGTACATACTGAGCGACCTGTTGATACCGCGATTCGGCGGAAGTGTGAGTGCGGACGAGATAGGTCTGCCGGTGACATCGACGGGTCTGGTACTGCCGTGCGGAAGTACGGCTATATGGACGAAGAACTAACGAACGGCACGCACAAACTTTAAGTAACAAATAAATCTACGGAGGTATAAGAAAATGGCACTTGACGTAAAAGACATCGCAAAGAAGGCAGAAGATCTCGTGGAGAAGATCCCCGATGAGGTCAAGGAAAAGGCTAAGGATCTCGCTACTAAGGAGAACCTCGAAAAGGTGAAGGACGAGGCCGAAAAAATCATCGATAAGGTGAAGAAGGATAAGAAATAATGCAGCTGCAGGTCTTCCTGAACGCGGATGATGTCCGCTTCTCTTACCTCAGCGACGATGAACCGCCTGTGAAAAACGAAGTTCTCAAGGGCGTAAGCCTTGCGGTCGGGAAGGGTGAGTTCGTCGCCGTGCTGGGTCATAACGGCTCGGGAAAGTCTACCCTCGCGAAATGCTTTAACGCTATCAATCTCCCCGAAAGCGGTACTGTTACCGTCAACGGTATGGATACCGCCGACGACGAGAATCTGCTCAATATCAGAAAGTCCGCGGGTATGGTATTCCAGAACCCCGATAATCAGATAGTTGCCACTATCGTCGAGGAGGACGTCGCTTTCGCGCTGGAAAACTTAGGCGTAGAACCTGAAGAGATACGCCGCCGCGTGGACGAGTCGCTTAAGCTCGTGGATATGTACGACTACCGTATGCACGCGCCTCATAAGCTTTCGGGCGGTCAGAAACAGCGGGTCGCTATCGCGGGGATACTCGCTATGGACCCCGAGTGTATCCTGCTGGACGAGCCTACCGCTATGCTCGACCCACGCGGCAGGGCTGAGGTCATGAACACCATAAAACTGCTCAACAAGACTAAGGGCACTACCATCGTGCTTATCACTCATTACATGGAAGAGGCCGCGCAGGCTGACAGGGTCGTGGTGATAGACGGCGGCGAGGTCATGCTTGACGGTACACCTAAGGAGATATTCTCTCAGGTGGAGACTATGAAGAATCTAGGACTTGACGTCCCGCAGGTGACAGAGCTGGTCTGGAGACTCCGCAAGGACGGCTTCGACCTGCCCGCTGATATCATCTCGGAGGACGAGTGCGTCGAGGCGCTGGCGGGACTGCTCGGAAAAAGGAGTGCGCAGATATGATATGGATACTGCTGATTCTGCTTGTCATAGCACTTGTCCTGAATTTCGGCAAGACCGCAGGACGGACAGACAAGCCCGCAGGAATAATCCTCACGCTCCTGCTGGCGGCGGCGGCAGGGCTCTACTGCGCGAAGTCGGGGATAGACATCACCGCTAACATCATAGCTCACACCGCCGATGCAACGATGAATACCACTATGGGCGACGGAGAACGCAGCAGCGAGCTTGCAGAAGCATTCAAACTCCCCTCTCTCGGCGGAAGCATATTCCGTGCGATCATCGGGATACCCCTTACGCTGTGCGCGATAGTGCTGATAATTAAGAACCGCTTTGCCGCAGGCGAGCAGACGATCCCCGAAGCAGTGGGACTCAGGTTCAGGCTTTCGATAGCCTCGACCATTCTCATGCTAGGCACATTCATCGCCGCCTTCGCCGTGATGCTCCCCCACGCCAAGGAGATATTCGATGTGGGAGTATTATTCACGGTGTTCGTGCTGTTCTTCCTGCTGTTCGCACTGGTCTGCCCCATCCTTCTGCTGTGGGTCATCATGCTGGCGGGAGTGGGTGTCATCACCTTTCTCCAACTGCTGACACTGCCGATAATGCTCTTCTTTGCATCGTCGGCGTTCTATCTGGTGTCGGCGGCGTGCGGAGTCAGCTTTGTCGTAAAGGGCATAAAGCTTTCGGGGCTGAAGAAGCGGTACATGGTGCCGTTCATACTGCTGGGACTGATACCCGGCGCAAACAACGTGATATACTTCGCACTGCCGAAGTTTGTGGCGAAGCACAATTAAGACATATATCAGGAAAGAATGAAAAGGTAATACACAATGTCTGTAATCAAGACTGAAAACCTCACATACGTCTACGGCGAGAAGACGCCTTTTCGGAAGGTGGCGCTGGATGACGTCAATATAGAAATAAACGAGGGTGAGATAGTCGGAGTGATAGGTCACACCGGCTCGGGCAAGTCTACCCTGATACAGCACTTCAACGGACTGCTCAAGGCGACCTCGGGACGGGTGCTGATAGACGGCGAGGACTTCGCAGGGGATAAGAAAAAACTCCGCGAGGTTCGGTTCAAGGTGGGTCTGGTGTTCCAGTACCCCGAATATCAGCTGTTCGAGGAGACCGTCGCTAAGGATATCGCTTACGGCCCCAAGAATATGAAACTCCCCCAGCAGGAGATAGACCGCAGGGTCATGGAGAGCGCTCGGCTCACCGGACTTTCGACGGAGCTTCTGCAAAAGTCGCCCTTTGAACTCTCGGGCGGTCAGAAACGCCGCGCCGCTATCGCAGGCGTTATGGCGATGGAGCCTAAGGTGCTGATCCTCGACGAGCCCGCCTCGGGTCTCGACCCTCAGGGCAGAGACCGCATCTTCGAGATGCTCCGCGCTTACCATCAGGAGAAGAAAAATACCGTGCTGATAGTCTCCCACTCTATGGAGGATATCGCAAAGATAGCCGACAGGATACTCGTTATGAACGAGGGCAGGGTCTTCTGCTTCGACAAGACCCCGGAGGTCTTCTCCCGCGCTGAGGAGCTGGAACGGATAGGCCTCGCCGTCCCGCAGGTCACAAGGGTCATACACCGCCTCAACGCTATGGGCTTTGACCTCGGCGAGGACGTGTATACCGTAAAGTACGCCGAGGGACAGATACTCTCGCGCCTGAAATCGGGAGGTGAGGGCTGATGTTCAAGGATATTACGCTGGGACAGTTCTTCCCCGGCGACTCGGTGGTGCATAAGATGGACCCCAGAGTCAAGCTCGTGCTGACGGTCATGTTTATCGTCATGCTCTTCTCCGCGAAGAACTTCTACGGTCTGCTGGTGGGCATCGCTTTTACCATAATGACCTACCTGCTCTCACGCATACCTTTTGTGATGATACTCAAGAGCATGAAGCCGATAATCCCCATCGTGGTGTTCACCGCTGTGCTCAACCTGTTCTTTATCCGCACGGGCAGGATGCTCTGGCACTTCGGCTTCGTGAAAATATACGACGACGGTCTGAATACCGCAGTCTTTATGGTGGTGAGGATAATCTGCCTTATCGTGGGAAGCTCCCTGCTTACCTACACCACTTCCCCCATAGACCTCACCGACGCCATCGAACGGCTGCTGTCGCCCCTCAAAAAGCTGGGCGCACCCGTCCACGAGCTGGCTATGATGATGACCATAGCCTTAAGATTTATACCTACCCTCATCGAGGAGACCGACAAGATAATGAACGCCCAGAAGGCTCGCGGTTCGGAGCTGGACACCGGCACTTTCAGGGAAAAGGTGCGCGGTATGGTGCCGATATTCATTCCGCTGTTCGTGTCTTCCTTCAGACGCGCCGAGGAACTGGCTACCGCTATGGAGTGCAGATGCTACCACGGCGGCGAGGGCAGGACCCGCATGAAACAACTCTCCACCGCCCCCCGCGACTGGCTCGCCTGCCTTTACGTGGCACTGTTCTGGGCGGGAGTGATACTTATGAATCAGTTTTTTAAGTGAGGCAAGAATATGCCCAATTATAAAGTCAAAATGGCATACCGCGGTACCAACTACCACGGCTTTCAGCGGCAGGGCAACGCTTATACCGTACAGCAGGCTGTCGAGGACGCAATGAGCGCTCTTCTCGGCGAGCAGGTCACGATATACGGCTGTTCCCGCACCGACGCGGGCGTCCACGCGCGGGAGTTCTACTTCAGCTTCCGCACCGAAAACACTATTCCTCCCAGAGGGATAGTCTTCGGCACCAACGCCCGACTTAACGATGACATCTCTCTCCTGACCTGCGAGCAGGCGCCCGATGATTTCCACGCGCGCTACTGCTGTAAGGGCAAGGAGTATGAATATATTATCCACAACAGCGAGATAAAGAATCCCTTCTACTGCGACAGCGCTTACCGCTCATGGTACCCCATCGACGCGGAGCTTCTCGACAGGGAAGCCAAGGCGTTTGTCGGGGAGCACGACTTCAAGAGCTTCTGCTCCGCCGACTGCGAGAAGGAAAACACCACCCGCACCATCTTCGAATGCGGTGTCCGCCGCGAGGGCGAGCTGGTGATATTCAACGTCTCGGGCAACGGATTTCTCTACAACATGGTGAGAATAATGGTCGGCACTCTCCTCCACGTAGGCGAGGGCAAACTCCCTCAGGGCGCCATTGCAGAGCTCCTCACCAAACGCGACCGCACTCTCGCAGGCCGCACAGTCCCCCCGCAGGGACTCTACCTCAACAAAGTCTACTATTGATACATACAGCACCGCCGTTTCCC
>CAMVIL010000061.1 GCA_947167535.1 uncultured Ruminococcus sp.
GGGCATGAAGGCTCACAACGAGAAGAAGGCTAAGATCCTTTACGATTTCCTCGACGAGAGCAAGCTGTTCAAGGGCACCGTTGTCAAGGAAGACCGTTCGCTCATGAACGTTCCCTTCATCACCGGCAATGAGGAGCTGGACAAGAAGTTCGTTGCTGAGGCTAAGGCTGCAGGCTTCGAGAACCTCAAGGGTCACAGAACCGTTGGCGGTATGAGAGCTTCCATCTACAACGCTATGCCTATCGAGGGCGTTGAGAAGCTCGTTGAGTTCATGAAGAAGTTCGAGGCTGAGAATTCGTAAATCAAGTTTGATATTCGGTATGGCGCAGAACGTTTGACGGTCTGCGCTTGTGCCGGTTTATAAGGGAGTGATATTATGGGCAAGGAAAAGGTGAAGGATAGATTTGTAAAGGTCTATTCGCAGGGAAACGGACTTACGTCGTCGATAGTTGACATATATGTTGACAGAATAACGGGCGTGAATTATCTTTTCAATCATGACGGTTACGCGGGCGGTCTTGCCCCTCTGCTTGACCCGAACGGAAAGCCGATAGTTACTCCGATCAGTGACTACGACTGATAATTATATTTTAGAAAGGTATGATCACAATGTACAATATACTGACACTTAACAAGATCGCTGCCTGCGGCACCGATAAGTTCGACAAGGCTGCTTACACCGTAGGCGATGCTGTTGAGAATCCTACCGGTATCATGGTTCGTTCCGCAAAGATGCACGACATGGAGTTCGGCGCTGATCTGCTGGCGATCGCAAGAGCAGGTGCAGGCACCAACAACATCCCCGTTGACAAGTGCGCTGAGCAGGGTATCGTTGTATTCAACACCCCCGGTGCTAACGCTAACGCTGTTAAGGAGCTGGCTGTTTGCGGTCTGCTTCTTGCTTCCAGAAAGATCCCCGAGGCTATCGAGTGGGCTAAGACCCTCAAGGGTCAGGGCGACGAGGTAGGCAAGCTGGTAGAGAAAGGCAAGTCCAACTATGCAGGCTGCGAGATCGCAGGCAAGACCCTGGGTCTGATCGGTCTGGGCGCTATTGGCGGCAAGCTGGCTAACATCGCTATCTCCCTCGGCATGGACGTTATCGGTTATGATCCCTTCCTGTCGGTAAACGCTGCTCTCAACCTGAAGCCTCAGGTAAGAGTTACCAACAACATCAACGATGTATATGCTGAGAGCGATTATCTCTCTCTGCACCTTCCCTTCAACGCTGAGACCAAGGACACCATCAACAAGGACACCATCGCACTCTGCAAGGACGGCGTTCGCATCCTGAACTTCGCCCGCGGCGAGCTGGTAAACGGCGAGGCTATCGTTGAGGCTCTGGGCAGCGGCAAGGTCGCAAGATACGTAGTTGACTTCCCCTCTGACGCTGTACTTGGCGTTGACGGCGTAGTAGCTATCCCTCATCTGGGCGCTTCCACCGAGGAGAGTGAGGACAACTGTGCTAAGATGGCAGCTGACGAGCTGATCGCTTACATCGAGCGCGGCGCTATCATCAACAGCGTAAACTTCCCGAATGCTGAGCTTGCCAAGACCGGCGACGCTCTCGTTTGCGTACTGCACAAGAACGTTCCTTCCCTCATTTCTCAGCTCACCACTGCTGTTGCAGACAAGGGCGCAAATATCGAGAACATGGTAAACAAGTCCAAGAAGGACTGGAGCTACACTCTGCTCGACGTTACCGGCGCTGCTGACATCGACGCTCTCAAGGCTATCGACGGCGTAGTAAGAGTAAGAGTTCTTTAATATGATATCAGACCTGTCGCTTGAAACGCTGCTTATCGCCGCAGCGCAGATAATTCTGCCTATGGCGGGAGCGCAGATCATATACCGTCTTGCCGACCGCAGGGGAAGGCTGGCGAAGCGTCTGCTGCCGACTACGGCTCGGCGGGGTACGTTTCTCATCGCGGGCATTCTTATTGCGGCGCTGATAACAGGTGCGGCGGCTTTCATCACGAAAGCGGGCATCGGCATATACTTTATAGTATGCGGTGCTGTCGCGGGTATCATTACGGGAGTCGTGCTGGCTTCCATGAGCGACGGAGAGGACGGCTGAGCCCAAAGGCTTGCCGAATAAGAATAAAAATGAGCGCTCCCGATCATTGTCGGGGGCGCTTTTTGTCGGGAAAAAAGCTAATAAATCGGCGCGTGGCAATGACAAAAAAGTTTAGGGGGAGTCAAGGGCTTGGGGACAGCGTCCCCATTTGCGCCCTAAAGGCGCAACGACCACTCGCCAGAAGCTGTGCCAGAGCGAACTGCGGCGCACGGCTGTTTATATTGCAAAAACCGCCCGAGAGCTGCAGCTCCCGAGCGGTTCGCTTGTGTGTCCTCATGGACTTTGTAACATTCGTTATCAGATATTATATATCCGAAGTGTCATTTTGTCAAGCAGGCAGAATGACTATTTTTTTGCGCCGGTGTGACGGTCGATAATATCGTTGACGCATTTATAAAGGTAGGGCTTGAACTCCTCGATGCCGACCGGCTCGGAGTAGAGTATCGACGAGTAGCAGGTGGAGCTGACAAGCTCGACTATCGTGAAGAGCATTATCTCGGGGGCGTCGATGCCGTCGGGAGCGTCCTTTATCATGTCCTCGTACACCGTGCGGAAGCCCAGCGCGTCACCCGTTTTGGGAGAGGTTATCGCGTGCTTGAATACACCCCAGCTGAGGTTCTTTGCGATGAAGATGAGCTGAGGCCTGTTGGCTTCGAGGCGGGTCAGGATGTTGTCTATGATAAAGATTATCTTTTCGTTGAAGGAAAGCTCCTTGCCGCAGGCGGCGAGGGCGTCCAGCGCTTCGCGGAAGATCTTCGCCGACTGGTGCGCCACAAGCCTGTCCTTGAGGTCGTACTTGTCCTTGAAGTAGAGATAGAAGGTGCCCTTTGCCACACCCGCGTCGGAAGTAATGTCCGAAACGCTGGTCTTGCTGATGCCTTTGGTGGTGAACAGCTTGTAGGCGGTGGAGAGCAGGGATTCTTCCTTTGCTTTTTTGTTCAGATCGAGTTTGCCCATTTCAGGTGCCCCTTTCGACAGAATACTCATCTATTTATAATTATAGCTAATTTTATCAGGCTTGTCAATATGGCAAAAGCGACATAATGCAATAATGACTGCTGGTCAATTTGTGCAGATGAACGAAAATGACCACAGGTCATTGACTTGAGGTCATTTTTGTGATATACTGAATAAAAATGAATGAGAGTCAGTTTATCCATATTTGGAAATCGGAGATGATATGGTCATGAAGAAAGTCGGAAAGGGAATAGTGCGGCTGAGGGTATTTATCCTGATACTGTCGGTACTTCTTCTGGTGCCGTCGGTGATAGGCGTGGCTAAGACGCGCATCAACTATGATATCCTGTCCTACCTGCCGGGAGACATCGAAACGATGAAGGGTCAGGACATAATGCTCAGGGACTTCGGCAAGGGCGGCTTTGCTCTGGTGGTCGTTGAGGACATGGAGCCTAAGGACGTGGCACAGCTCAAGAAGAAATTCGAGAAGGTGCCCGCCGTGGGCGAGGTTCTGTGGTACGACAACCTCGTGGACATTTCGGTGCCTGTGGAGATACTCCCCGACAGGGTGCGCGATGTCTTCAACAGCGGGAACGCTACCATGATGGCGGTGTTCTTCGACAAGGCGACCTCGGCGGACGAATCGCTGGAAGCGGTGGTCGAGATGAGAAAGATCGCGGGTGAGCAGTGCTTCATCAACGGCATGACCGCGATAGTCGAGGACATCAAGGACCTGACCATGAAGGAGACCGCGGCTTACGTTCTGATAGCGGTGATCCTCACAAGCATCATACTTGCAGTGACTATGGACAGCCTGCTGATACCTGTGTTCTTTATGGCTTCTACCGGCATGGCGATACTTTACAATCTGGGAAGCAACATCGTTCTGGGGGAGATATCCTTTATCACTCAGGCGCTGACGGCGGTGCTGCAGCTGGCGGTCACCATGGACTACTCGATATTCCTCTGGCACAGCTACAAGGAGCAGAAAGAGATCTACTCCGACAACCGCGAGGCTATGGCAGAGGCGATAGCAATGACCATCGGCTCGGTATCTTCGAGCTCCATCACCACAGTGGCGGGCTTTGTGGCGCTCTGCTTCATGAGCTACACGCTGGGTCTTGACATGGGTATCGTAATGGCGAAGGGCGTTATGATAGGCGTTGTATGCTGTGTTACTGTTCTGCCTTCGATGATACTCGTATTCGACAAGGCGCTGACCAAGACGATACACCGCGACATCATCCCCTCGATGGAAAAGCCTGCGGGATTCATCATCAAGCACCACAAGGCGTTCATCGTAGGGTTCCTGATACTGATGGCGCCTGCGGTATACGGTCAGATACACACTGCCGTTTACTACAACCTGACCGACACTCTCCCGAAGGATCTCAACAGCGTTGTGGCCAACACAAAGCTCAAGGAAGACTTCGGCATCAACACCTCCCACATACTGATGTGCAGTTCGGACATGGATCACAAGGAAGTCATCAAGATGCTGGACGAGATGGAGCAGGTGGACGGCGTCAAGATGACCCTCTCCTTCGACAAGCTGATAGGCTCCTCGATACCCGAGGAAGCGGTGCCCGACAGACTGAGGGACATCCTCAAAGAGGGCGAATGGCAGATAATGCTGGTAGGCTCCGACTACAAGGTGGCGAGCCCAGCGGTAAACAAGCAGATCGGCACACTTTCGGAGATACTGAAAAAGTACGACAGCAAGGGAATGCTAATCGGCGAGTCGGCGGCGACCAAAGACCTTATCGACATCACCAACCGCGACTTCAAGGTGGTAAACACCGTATCCATTGCGGCGATATTCGTGATAATCCTCATCTCCCTGAGATCCTTTACCCTGCCTGTGATACTGGTATCGGTAATCGAGTTTGCGATAACCGTAAACATGGGACTTCCGTTCTACACCCGCACGACGATACCCTTTATCGCGTCGGTGGTAATAGGCACCATACAGCTGGGTGCTACCGTTGACTACGCGATACTCATGACCACCCGCTACAAGGCAGAGCGCATCGCGGGAGTCGACAAGACTCAGGCGGTGACCACAGCGCTCTCCACCTCGATGAAATCCATCATCGTTTCGGCGCTGGGCTTCTTCGCTTCCACCTTCGGCGTGGGGCTCTACTCCAGCGTTGACATGATATCCCAGCTCTGTACGCTGATGTCGCGGGGCGCTATCATCAGCATGGTGATAGTAATATGCGTACTTCCGTCGATGCTTCTGCTCTTCGACAAGGCGATAATGAACACGACATCGGGTATGCGCAAGGCTTACAAGCTTGAAAAAATGAGAACAGCATAACAAAAGAAAAGACAAGACAACACTTTTATGATATGGAAAGGGCTGATAGATATGAAAAACTATACGAGAGTTTTTGCGGGACTTGTTGCCCTGCTAATGACTGCAAGCTCGACGGGAATGTTCGCTTACGCTTCCGAGGGTGGCGTAAAGAGCATCGGCACTCTGGTGGCGGAGCAGGACAAGGAGGACGGCGAAAAGTCTGACTCTAAGGAAGAGAAGACCGCTCAGGTCAAGAGCGTCAACGGCTTCAAGAAGGACGAGACTGTCTACGTCATCACAGACGCGAACGGCAAGCCTACCAAGAAGGTAGTCACCGCACATCTTCTCAATCCCGACGGCAAGGACACCATTCCCGACGTATCCGACCTTACCGACATCGAGAACACCAAGAACGACGACAGCTACTCCGGTTCCGGCTCGGGCATGAACTGGAACGCGGGGGGCAAGGACATCTACTACAAGGGTTACAGCGACGCGGCTCTGCCTGTGGATATCAGCGTCAGCTACAAGCTGGACGGCAGGAGCGTTTCTCCCTCGGAGCTTGCGGGCAAGAGCGGCAAGGTGACGGTGAGATACGACTACACCAACAATTCCAAGAAGACTGTAAAGATAGACGGCAAGGACGTTACCATGTACACGCCTTTCCTGATGGCGACGGGAATACTCCTTGACGGCGAGAAGTTCAGGAACATCGAGGTCACCAACGGAAAGGTGGTAAGCGAGGGCGAGCGTGAGATTGTCATCGGCTACGCTATGCCGGGGCTGAAAGAGAGCCTCGGACTCGAGGACAACAGCGACATCGAGATACCCGACTACTTCGAGTTCACCGCCGACGTGGAGGACTTCGAGATGAGGACTTCCCTGACTGCGGCGACTACCGACGTTTTCGCAGATCTTGAACTGGGTGACGTTGACAGCATCGACGACCTCAAGGACGAGCTCGACAAGCTGAGCGACGCGGCTGACCAGCTGGCGGACGGCACCAAGGAGCTCTACAAGGGTTTGAAGACTTTGAAGACCAAGTCGGCTGACTTCAAGGACGGCGTGGATAAGATCTACGACGGCGACAAGAAGTTAAACGACGGCATACAGAAGCTTGCGAAGTCCGCTCCCGAGCTGGGAGAAGGAGTGAACACTCTCGACGAGGCGGCAGGCAAGCTTTCGGCGGGTATCAGCTCCGCAAAGGCGGGCGCCGACAAGCTCTCCGAGGGCGCTAAGACTCTGGAGAAGGGCGCTTCCGACCTGAGCGACGGCGCAGGCAAGCTCTCCGAGGGTGCCGACAAGCTCAAGGACGGCGCAAAGGAGTATAAGAAGGGCGTCAAGACTCTGGCGGACGGTGCCAAGAGCGCAAGCGACGGTGCTGCGGCTCTGGCTTCGGGAACTGCTATGCTCAAAGCGGGCGTCAAGACGGTGGCGGATTCCACCGCGACCCTCACCGACGGCATAACCTCCGCAAAGGACGGCGCTGATAAGCTGGCGGCGGGCCTTGAGCTTGCCACCGAAGGCGCAGGCAAGCTGAAAAAGGGCTCCTCCGACCTTTCAAAGGGTCTGGACAGCGCGGACGCGGGCGCCAAGTCGGTAAAGGACGGCGCAAAGAACCTCGCCGACAGCTCGGCACAGCTGGCGACGGGCGCTGACAATCTGAACACAGGTGCGGCAAGCGTTTCC
>CAMVIL010000062.1 GCA_947167535.1 uncultured Ruminococcus sp.
GCCCAGAGCCGCCGCACACTTCACGGCGTTCTCGATAGCGCCGTTTGTGCCTACCGCCTCGATGACAACATCTGCGCCCACGCCGTCGGTCAGCGCCTTGACGCCCTCGTCAGCTGCGACTTCCTTAGTATTCACGATATCAAAGCCCAGCTTCTTTGCGTACTCGAGCTTCTCGGAATTTCTGCCGAGAATGATGACCTTTCCGCTGCCCGCTCTCTTTCTTGCGAAGAAACCGATGAGCAGTGCGATAGTGCCCGTGCCGACTACGGCCACGTTCATGCCTTCCTTGATACCGCCCAGATTCGCCGCGTGGATAGATACCGCCGCAGGCTCACAGAGCGCCGCTACGCGATAGTCAAGCTCGTCCGAGAAGGGAACGAGATTCCATACCGGCGCCACCAGATACTCCGCGAATGCGCCGTCCTGACGCGAGCCGAAGTAGCTGTATCCCGAGCACTGCGCCCACTCCTGCTTCTGGCAGGCTCTGCACTTGCGGCAGGGCAGCATCGGGAACACGCAGGAGCGTCTGCCCAGCAGACTCTCGTCAACGCCGTCGCCTACCGCCACTATCTGCCCCGAGAACTCGTGTCCAGGAACGGTGGGGAAGTGGTAGGTGCCGTTTGTAAAGATACGCGGGATATCGCTGGAACAGATACCGCAGGCTTTCACCTTAAGCAGCACCGTCCCCGCCTCAAGCGCGGGAACATCATGATCCTCGTATCTCAAGTCGCCCACCCCGTGCAGGTTGAGCGTTTTCATGGTTTTAGGATAACTTTCCAAAAGACTTTTCATATTAAATATCCTCTCTATCAGCCTATCTTAGACTGCCGTTCTTTCTCATCAGCATTTTTACCATCGTAAGATCGCTGTCGGTGGTTATCTTGAAGTTGATCGCGTCGCCCTCGATTATGTAGATGGGCTGACCGTTCATCGTGCATATCTGCGAGGTGCCGGTGATCTTCTCCCTCTGCTCTTCGGACAGCGCGTCCTGCATCTCGATGAAGCGCTTGAGCCTGAAACTGTCGGGAGCCTGACCGCAGTAAAGCTCGCTTCTCGCGGGGATGTCGTCCACCACGTCGCCCTTGACAGAGTGCAGTATCGTGTCCGCACAGGGAAGTCCGCACACGCAGGCGCCGTACTTGCCCGCACAGTCAATGCTGTCGTTCAATATCTTCTCGGTGACAAAAGGTCTCACCGCATCATGGATAACGATAACGTCGTCCTCGCCGATACCCTCGTCACGCTCTATGGCAGAGGTCACGTTGTGTATCGAATCCATTCTCTCCTTGCCGCCCGCGATTATACGCACGCGGTTGCGGTCCTTGACGTACTCCTTCACCTTGCTCTCGAGGTACTCGATGTAGTCCTCGCGCGCCGCGATGTAGATGTAGTCGAACCGCTGTACTTTAAGCATACCCATAAGCGTGAATACTATAATAGGCATACCGTCTATCTCGATAAACTGCTTGGGCACGTTCGAGCTCTTTACTCTCGTTCCGCTTCCGCCCGCAAGCATTGCTCCGTATATCATTCTGTCCACTGTCCTTCGTTATATCTTGATCTTCTTGTCCTTAGGCATGAACGCGTTTCTCGCCGCCACAGAATACCTCACGCACTTGCAGTTGATTATCCTGTTGAGACGCTCGTTCTTCCTTTCGAGCTCGTTCTTCTGTCTGGTCAGAGCCTCGAGGTCCTTTTTAAGCTTGTCAAGCTCCTTGTTCCTGTCGGAGAGCTTTTTCTCGGTTTCCTTGAGCTTGGTCTTTGTGCTGTCAAGGCTGCCCTTGGTCTTTTCGAGACTTGCCTGAGTTTTCTTCAGTCCGTTGTCCAGATCGCGTATCTTGTGTATGTCCCCGCGGGTGACGTCGAACCATTTGTCCATCGCCTCGCGCATGGCGTCGTGCCGCCAGCGTATCATCTCGTTCTCGTCGTAGTTGAGGGGACACAGCTCCTCGGGAGTACCGTGGACGTCCTTGTACTTCTCGGCGAAGTCCTTGACCTGCTTGATAAGCGCCTCGCGGTAGGGTACATAGTCCAGCTTGTTGGGAGGCGGGTTGGTGACGTCGTAGATAAATTTACCCGAAATGAAGTCCTCGCGCCTGCTGTAATGCAGCCACTCCTTGTAGGGCTCGAACCGTATGCCGGGACGCTCGTTGTTGAGCAGCAGCACGGGAACTCCCATCGCAAGACAGGGCAGCGCACAGTGCAGTCTTCTCGTCACGACGCACTTGGCGTTCTGGTATGTCCCCAGCAGCCATTCCACATACTCCACTCTCTCTTCCCAGGTAGCGTCAGAATCGCGGTAGTCCTTGTAATGCTTTATGTCTCTGTGCTCGATGCCGGTGCCTTCCAGCAGCTTTTTTACGTGATTAGTGCTCGGGTCGCCGATGTCGACGGTGACTACATATTCCCGCTCGGGCTTGACCTTCGGCTGCTGAGGCAGCGTCAGCGTTATGCAGCCCGAGAAATAGCAGTCTATCCCAAGCTTTTCAAAGGTACGCTTGGTGAACAGGTCGCGGCAGCCGATACCGCCGCAGGCGTTTAAGTACTCCTTCGACATTCCCGTGAGGAATTCTGTGGTCACGGGCGAGCCGTCCTGCTTTGCCCTGGCGTTGTCGGTGTAGTGGATGCCGGTGAACAGCGGCACGATGTACTTGCTGGGCGGCCAGTTCCATTTGTGCCACATATACCATGCAGCCATGACCACCGCAACAGGCTCGCCGTCGTCGCTGACAAAGCTGTCGAGCTTCTCGCGGTCGAGGAAATAATCCACCGACGGCAGCAGCTTCCATGCCGCGTATGCCTGTATATCGTCGCCGATATTCTGCGTGTACTTATGCATCATTATGCCGAACTTCATTCTGTCGCCTCCTCTGGCGTACCATTGTCATATATCTTTGTTTTTACTGCTTGTTCTCCTGCTCTGCCTTGAGTCTTTCCTTCTCCTGCTGAGCCTTGAGCTTCTCCGCCTCGATGCGGGCGGCTCTTATCTCTTCGTAGCTGCGTATCTTCTTGTTCTTTGGCATCAGCATATTCCTGAGCTTTATCGCCTTCTGCACGCTGCTGCAGGACAGCACCTTCCGCTGATGAATGACCTCGCGCTTCATTTCCTCGTAGTCCTTGAATGTGTGCCTCAGCTCCTTGAGCTCACGCTCCTCGGCGTCGGTGACCTTGAACCACGCGTTCATGCACTCGCGCATGGTCTTGGCCTTCCACTTGTAAAGCTCCTCCTCGGTGTAGGTGGTCTTTACGTAATCCTTCGGGTCGCCGTTCTCGTCCTTGTACTTCTCGACGAACTCTTCGATGGACTTTATCATTGCCTCCCTGACAGGCAGATACTTCTTGCTGTTCTGGGGGGGATTCAGAAAATCATACTTGAACTTCTCCGCAAGGAAAGTCTTGTAGGTGCAGTGCTTTATCCAGTCGTAGTAGGGATCGAAACGTCCCGATACGGGGCGCTTGTGCCTGTTGGTAACGAACACCGGAACCTCCATCGCAAGACATGGCAGCGCACAGTGGAGTCTTCTGGTCACGACGCACTTTGCGTTCTGATAGATGGTCAGCAGCTCGACTACTGCCTTCTCGCGCTCTTCCCATGTGGCGTCGCTGTTACGGTAGTCCTTGTAGTGGGTGGTCTCGATTATCTCGCACCTTCCCGCTACTATCTCCTTGAGCTTCTTGAGTATCTCGGGCGGAAGATCCACCGCGCAGATGTACTCCTTCTCGGGAGTCTTCTTCTCCATCTTAGGCAGCGTCAGAGTGATGCAGCCCGAGAAGAAAGCGTCCAGACCCAGCTCCTTGAACTTGTTGAGGGTGTACATATCGCGGCAGCCCACGGGACCGTTGGCGTTCATGTACTCGGCGCCGCAGCCCGTCAGGAACTCCGTCTTAACGGGACTTCCCACCTGCTCGCTGGCCTGATGGTCGGAAAAGTGCATTCCCGTCAGCAGCGGCACGATGTAATCGGAAGGCGGCCAGTTCCACTTGTTCCACATATACCACGCTGCCATAAGCACCGCAGCGGGCTTGCCGTCCTCGGTGCGGAACTCGTCCAGACACTCGCGGTCAAGGAAGTAATCTGTATGCGGCAAATGCTGCATGGCGGCAAACGTCTGGATATCGTCACCGATATTCTGTGTCGTCTTGTGCATTATTACTCCGAACTTCATCAATATGCTCCTTTACTAAGGCAATGCCGCACAGCTGTCATGCAGTCCAAGCCCCATATCATTTTCCTGTAATGTAATCAGCTATACGCTCCGCCGAATGTCCGTCGCAGGCTCCCATGAACCTGTCCCTGAACCGCCGGAGCTGCTCACGCTGCTCCTCGCCGGCGCCGCAGAGCGCCTCAATACAGCTCTCATATAACTCTTCCTCACTGCGGACTATCCGCCCCGGAAGAAAATCATTGTCGTATTTATAATAAAAGCCTCTGTAATCGTAAAACTCATCGAGGTCGTAGGCGTAAAAGACCATCGGCCTCAGAAACAGCGAATACTCAAATATCAGCGAGGAATAGTCGGTCACGACAGCGTCGCTGACAAACAAAAGCTCCTCTATCCTCATGGTCTCGCTGACGTCGAAGACCCTGTCGCGGCAGCTCTTTGGTATCTTCGTCTTCGCCCTGACAAAACCGTGCTGCTTTATCAGAAGCACCGCTCCGTCGCCTAATGCATCGGCTAATTTTTCAATATCAAACATCTTCGGCGGCTGAGCGTCGTCCGCATCGCCGCGGTAGGTCGGCGCGTAAAGCAGCACCCTGCGCCCCTCAGCCTGCGGATACTTCTCGTAAAGCTTCTTAAAGGAAGCCTCGCGGTTGCTCTCGTCGAAGAAATAATCCGTCCGCGCAACGCCTGTCGCCCTGACGCATTTTTTGCCGCTCCTGTCAAACCCGAAGGCCTCGTTGAAATGCGGTATGCACTCTTTGCTGCTCACCGTCACCAGCGAGTAGTTTACGTGGGCGGGGAACTTGTCCAGCTCCTCGGGATCCTGCCCGAAGCTGAGCCCCGCGATGGAATACCCCCACTTCTTGAAGGCGCCGCAGCTGTGCCAGGTCTGTATCAGCCTGCACCCACGCCGAAGCCTGAAGGCTCCGAACAGATTGCAGGTGTCGTCTATCAGCACCGTTCCCGCCTTCGGCAGCAGAAAGCAGAGTTTCAGATATCTCATAAGATACCCCATGCCGCCCGCGTTGTTGTGGATATAGTACACCTCGCAGTGCTTGCCGCGCCGCTGCAGTTCGTTGAATATCGGGATATAGGTATCGGTCAGGAACCCGTGCCTGACCTCGCAGAAAAGGGTGAGCTCCCTGTCCATCGGACGCAGGCAGCCGAGGGCGTAAGCCGCGGGGTAAACGACACGGAAAGCCAAAAGCTTTACCGTCTCACGCAGTTTAAGTTTTAACGCTGCCGTACCCACTCCGACGAAGCCCCCTCGTTCATGCAGAAAATGTAAAATATTTATACAAACACATCTTAATTATATCATATCCCCGTAAAAGTGTCAAGCGTGACTCAGTTATCAAAACGCCGATATTTGCGCGGCGGCGCGATATTTTTCTGTATCAATCCATCAATCTGCCGCCGATAAGTACGGACAATCGCGAAAAAGTGTGAGTATTCTGCACTTTTTACGGTTGACAATCCCTTGCTGTGCTGTTATAATAAATAAAGACAGACAACAAACGAAAAACAGAGAAAGGACGCTATAAATAAATGAAAAAAATGCTTTTTGTTTTTAATCCGCGGTCGGGTAAGGGACTTATCAGGACTGCGCTTCTCGATATAGTTGATGTGTTCACCCGCGGCGGGTTCGAGGTGGTCTGTTACCCTACCCAGAAGCCCCGCGACGGCTACCGCAAGATACTTGAGGACGGCTCGAATTTCGACGTCGTTGTTGTCAGCGGCGGCGACGGCACCATGAGCGAGGCGGTAACGGCTCTCATGCAGCTGCCCAAGATGATACCTGTCGGATATATCCCCACGGGCTCCACCAACGACTTCGCCGCTTCCATGAGGATATCTACAAACATGATCGACGCCGCACAGGATATTGTCGACGGCGTATACTTTGAATACGACGTAGGTCAGTTCAACAGACAGCGCTACTTCGTTTACGTGGCGGCTTTCGGCATCTTCACCGACGTGCCCTACGAGACTCCGCAGGACGCAAAGAACATCTTCGGCCACGCGGCATACATAGCCGAGGGCATCAAGCGCTTTACCTCGGGAAGCTACAAGGGCATGGACATCACCGTCGAGCATGACGGCATAAGGGAATCGGCCAACTTCCTGCTGGGCATAGTTTCAAATTCCACCTCGATAGGCGGAATGAAGGTCCCCATGCGCGACGGCGTATACTTCGACGACGGACTCTTTGAAGTCACCCTCGTCCGCACCCCCGCCACCCCCATCGCGCTCCAGCAGACCCTCAACGACGCTCTTCTCAACCGTCTTTCCACAAAGAATTTTCTCTCATTCAAATCCGCCAAGGTCAAGTTTACGAGCCCCGAGCCGATAGCATGGACCCTCGACGGCGAAGCAGGCGGCGCCTACACCGAGTCTCTTGCGGTCAACTGCCGGAGAGCCATCAAGCTCATCATCAAGCCCGACGACAAGACCGACCAGCAGCGTGAGATAGACTCGCTCAAGCCCGACTACAACGAAGTCTCCGTCGCCGACACCGACAACAAGTATCTCCGCACTGCCCTTTTCGAGGATCAGAAAGGTATAGAGATCTGACATCGCGTGCAGCAAAAGACACCCATAAATAGCTCAGCCCCGAGGCATTCAGTCTCGGGGCGTTTTTGTTTTCTCACATGGTTGGGGTTTTTCTGTAAAGTGTGGGATTGGTTGCACCTGCGGTGCAATTGGGTCTTGGACTCGATTCGCTGTCGCTCTCTCGCCCAATTAAAATCGGCATATTGGATTGGTTCTCGCGATATGGAGA
>CAMVIL010000063.1 GCA_947167535.1 uncultured Ruminococcus sp.
AGGAGATGTATATCGTCGCGAAGTCAGGCTGACCTGTTATCGGGCAGAGGCTCGTGAACTCCGGGCAGTTGAACTTTACAAAGTAGTCGCGGTCGGGGTGCTTGTTCCGGAAGGTCTCAAGCACCTCAGGCGAATAGTCGGTGGCATAGCTGACGCCGCTGTTTCCAAGCAGCGTGATGCCCTCTGTTTCGCTCTTGCTTCTTCCTGTCATGGTCATTCTCCTTTCATGAGCGGGTCTTCGATACCGTTGGCACGGAATGCCGCTATCCTGTCACGGCAGGTGCCGCAGACTCCGCAGGGGCGGTCGCTGCCCTCGTAGCAGCTCCATGTCAGCTGGTACGGCACGCCCAGTTCCGTGCCAATGCGTACACTCCGGGACGCGGGCGGCCAACTTGTCGGCGGCCGCCGCGTCGTCGCTGTGGGCACCGTAGTAGATCACGCTGCAGTCGTTTGAAAGTGCGATGCTTGCCGCAGACGACAGGAACAGTCCGTTGCGGAAGGGCACGTATGTCGAGACGGGTTTGCCGCCGGTCTTCTCCAGCTGTTCCGCGTAGCTCTCTTCAGGGATCTCCTCGTCAGAGCCCACCAGCAGCGAGCAGCTGGAGTCTGCAAATATCGGTGCGAGGTCTAGCGTCTTCCACTCGACGCCGTAATAGGCGACCAGCTGTTTTGCCGCCTCGATCTCTTTCTTATGCTTCTGTCCGTAGCTTATAGTCAGCGCAAGGACGTTCTCCGCACCGTATTCCTTCACCGCCATAGCAAGGCAGGTGGTGCTGTCAACGCCGCCGCTGAAAAGTACCATTGCTTTCATTTTTATCTCACTCACTTTATCATGTCTTTAAGCTCTTTGCTCGTGCGGAATTCGCCCAGCAGGGTAGTGGTCTCGGTTCTGGCGTTGGTGTTCCTGATGCCGCGTGCAGTCATGCAGCTGTGGGAGCCGACTATCTTCACGCCGACGTCGGGAGTGTCCGCCGCCTCGGAGATTATCTCGGCGATATCTCTGCCGAGCCTTTCCTGAAGCTGCAGGCGCTTTGCTGCCATGTCGCATATTCTGGCGATCTTGCTGAGTCCCAGCACCTTTCCGTGGGGGACGTATCCCACCGTGACGGTCATATCATACATCAGCGCGAGGTGATGCTCGCAGTAGCTGAAGACGGTGATGTCCTTCATGACGATGGCCTCATCGCATTCGGAAGGCTCTGCGGAGAAGGTCTTTCCGAACATCTGCGCTATCTCGTGATTGGAATATGCGGTGCCTTCCAGCACCTCTTCTATCATATCCGCCACCCGCGAGGGAGTCTCCACAAGACCCTCTCTCTTAGGGTCTTCGCCGATGGCTTCAAGCAGTCCTCTTATATGGTATTCAATCTTTTCTCTGTCCATTTCAAACACCTCTCATTTCGGGGTCCCAGATCAGCTTGTGAAGTTGCAGCTGCAGTCTTACATTTCCCAGCTTGCGCTCTTTCATGAACTCCACTATCTCCGCAGGTTCTATCCTGCCGAAAACGGGACTGAAAAAGATCTCGCAGCACGGGGAATACTCTTCTATTATCTGCTCGGCTCTGTAAAGATCTTGCCGCGAGCCGCAGACGAATTTCAGCGTGTCATAGGACTGCAGCAGCGGCAGGTTCTCCAAGCACATGAAACGCTCCATCTTGCTTGAAGGCAGCTTGTAGTCCATGGTAATGACAGGTCTGTGTTTCTCGATAAACGGTGCTATGGGAACGCTGCCGTTCGTCTCTATCTCCACCCGCAGTCCCAGTCGGGAGAGCGCGTCGATAAGTTCCACCATACCCTCCTGTAACAGCGGCTCTCCGCCTGTAAGGGTGACGTCCCGTACTCCCTGTGCTATGGCGTCTTCCGCTATCGCCGTAAGGGTGGACTTGTTCACCTTAGTGTGGGGCGCGTCCTTGCCGTTTGCCCACATGGTGTCGCACCAGTCGCAGCGGAGATTGCACCCCGCGAATCTGAGAAACAGCGCAAGCTCACCTGCGCGCTGACCCTCGCCGTTTATGCTGATAAAATGCTCGACAAGTCTGAAACTGCTCATACATCACACCTCATATACCGCGCAGTTGTCGGGGGTCTCGTAGACCGTCACCGAGGTGATGTTAAGCCCCTTGTCACGAAGCAGTCCGAAGAAGTGCTCGGCGAAGTTTTCTGCGGTGGGTCGGAAGGGCACTTCGGTGAGGCTGAATCCCTCGCTCTTCAGAGCGTTCACCGTCTCGGGTCTGAGGCTGTCCGACTCGTAGATGAGCGTGTGGTCGAAGCTGTCAGCGATAGCTCTCACGGCTTTCTTGAAGTCGCCGAAATCTATTATCATACCACGCTTCTCGCCCTCTTTCTGGAGCGTGCTCCCGGATATCTCCGCCTCGATGCACCAGCGGTGACCGTGTATGTTGGCGCACTTTCCGTTGTAGCCAGAAAGAAAATGTGCGCTGTCGAATTCTGCTTTTGTTTTCAGCTTGTACATATCATTCTCCAATAAAAAAAGCCTGCAATGATCGCAGGCAGAATCACACACGGCAACTCTCGATGCCGTGAACTCAAACGTGAAAATGCCCTGGTTTTGTTTTACGACAGGATGGCGCAAACGAACTGTCAACTTACATTATACCACTTTATATAAAGCGGGTCAATTAATTTATTATTAATTTTCGGTCAACGTCTAAAAAACGTCGTCGGTCAGGATATCTATATCCGCCACGTCATCAAGCTCCACCGTGATACCGCCGACGGTCACACGTCCGAAGACCGTGTCAAGCTCCGTCACCGTTCCCGAAACGGTGACATACTTTCCGCGTATCATGAAATGCTCGCTGTTCTCGTCGGTGCAGGGGGTGTAGTAGGTCAGCGCCGCCTGTATCTGCTTGTCGCGGGCGTCCTGCAGGGTGGGGATCATCCTGTGCAGGATATCCAGCTTCCGGTCGAGCTCGGCGGCCTCGCTTTCGGAGAGGAGCTTTCGCTCGACGTATAGCTCCTGCTTGGCGCCGACCGCGTCGCCGAAGCCTGTCAGCGCGTCAAATGGCGCGAATATCTTCGCCCGCCTGCCGATGTCCATGAACGGGTGCCTGATGTAAAAGCTGTCGAATTTTTCATGGCGGGGTCTGCCTTTTTCGGCAACGCCCGCGTACCTGAACTGCTCGGGCGGGGGCATTTCTCCTATGCTTCTGTACTTAATAACATCACCGCCTTGTGCCTGAGTCAGTCAGGCCTGTGCAGAGAAAAGTATCTGTTTACGTCTTCGTCGGAAGCGATGTCGTCGGGGTCGAGCACGCCGACGACTTTTCCGATAAAGAACACGCTTTCGTCATCGCTGAATCTCATGGGCTTGTACTTCGCATTGAGCGAATGCAGCCCGTCCTCGCGGTACTCCTTGACGTAGGTCTCGTTGCCCACGATGAATGCGCCTATCTCGCCCTCGGAAAGTCTGGGGCAGTCGGGGAAGCGCTGTACCAGCACCATGTCTCCGTCGCGGAAGTCCGGCTCCATGCTGTCGCCGTTGACGCTGAACACGCAGTCGGCGGAATCCACGAGCTCCGACGAGTAGAGATAGATAGGCTCGCCTTCGTCCTCGAAGTCGGTGGGGTCGCCGACGCCCGCCGCCAGAGACCTGCTGAAATATGTAAGCTCGGTGATGTCGGGACATTCCTCCAGCGACTCCACATACCCAAGGGATGCCGCCAGCTTGTCAACGGCATACTTGTGTCCCTCTGACAGCGAGCGGTACTTATCCAGCAGCAGCTTTTCGCGCTCAGAATATCTCAGCATGGGGTCGTCGGCGTCGAACAGCTCGTAGAGAGTTATCCCCAGAGCCCCGCATATCGGCAGGAAGAGGTCGATGTTCGGCTTTGAGAAGCCGGTCTCCCAGTTGCTGACGGCATTCGGCTTGACACCTATCCTGCGTGCCAGCTCCTTCTGCTCGATGCCGAGCCGTTCTCTGTATTTTCTGATACTTCGGCAGACAACGGGTATCTGCTTTGCGGTCTTGATCCCGGACATGGTGATGCTCCTTTCGACAGCAAGGATTTTGTACTGAATGCTTATCTAACGATATTATAACACAAAAATCTTGATGTGTCAAGAGGGCGGGGAAGTATCTTGACACAGGCATGAAAAAGCTCCTCCGAAGCCGCGTCTGCTTCGGGGGAGCTTGGATATTCTATGGTCGATCGCTTAAATGTCTGTTCTATTGTACAGTAAATCTCTTGCCGCAGATGGTGACGGCGGTGACGCTCTTTGAATCTATCAGGTGACCGAAGGTAAGGTGCGCTTCGTTGATGTGTCCGATGTTCTCATCATTATCGCCGTTGATAAACTCGGAGCCTATATCAATGTCATCTTCCTCCGAGCGGAGCGAATCGTCAAGAATAGCGGTGCTGCCGTCGGCATATTCCAGCTCGATGTGGCTTAGCAGGTCGTCGGTTTTGTATTCGCTTTCGGTACCGCCCTCGTACTTCGACGGGTCGAACTGTACATCTCCAAGTTTCAGACCGAAGTCCCACAGCTCCAGCTGCTCGCCGTCCTCGCTTGCAAATTTGATGTTATCGAAGTTCTTCTCCAATGTCAGATCAAACTCCGCTATCTTCTCTCCATCATCGCCAAGCTCTTCGCTTACGACCGCCTCTAAGGGCAGAGTGATGTTTTCGGCGTATTCGTAAAGCTCCGACTCCAGGCTCATTAACAGCATTCCGTCCTCAGCGCCCACGCTTTCGGCAAAGGCGCCTGCGTACTCCCAATTCTTATCGTTTATGAAAAGACCGCTGGAAGGACCAATATTTGAGGAGTCGCTTACCAGTTTCTCGCCGTATTCATCGGTAGGCGCGGCTGTGGCTATCACGCAGAAGTTTTTGCCGTTGAACAGCGCCGTGTCGATGGTGATGTCGAAGTGCTTGCCCTTTATCACCTGACCGTTGATAAGTCCGCGGCTTTCAAGCTCCTTTGCGGTGTCCTGACCCAAGAAGCTGCCGATGCTCCTGCCGTGATCGAAAGCATAGGTCGCCGCGCCCGCCGTGATACCCAAAGTCATCGCCGCCGCCAGTGCTATTATCAGCGCCGTGCTCTTTTTCTTGATCGTACCTTTCATAGTTGTCTTCTCCTTTTTGCAGATCCGTTTTGTTATCTGCCCGGCAGAGAAGGGGTCGGCGGGAAGGTCTATGCCTTCCGTAAGTTTATCGAGTGTGACGGGATCGAGTTCTTCAAAAGCTATGCTGAGTTCCTTTTCAATATTCATAGCCAACCCTCCATTTCTTTGCCGAGTTTCTTGAGTGCCCTGCTTATACGCTTGCGAACGAGCTGCTCGCTCATGCCGAGCCGCGAAGCTATCTCCGCGTGGGGCATACCGTAGAAGTACCTCATGACAACAGCCTTGCGGTCGTCGTCGCTAAGCTTCGATACCTTGTGAAGCAGCTCGCGGCGTGCGAGCCTGCGCTCGGGAGTGTCTTCGTCCGCGAGTTCGGGAGTATCATCCAGCGTGAGCTCGTTCTCCCTGCGGGAGAGCTGTCCGCGCCTGTTTTTCGCGAGGCTCTTCGCCAGCAGGCAGATGTAAGCCTTGATGCTTCCGCGTCTGAGATCGACTCTGCCGCTGTCCTGCCAGAAACGTATGAACACATCGTCCACCGTTTCCTCGATATCCTCATCGGGATACCCCGCAAGCTTGTCGCGGACGATGGCGTAGACATATGCGCTGTATTTCTCTGCGGTAATGCCTACCGCGCGTTCGGAGTCGGTCGTGTACAGTTCTAAAAGCTCCGCGTCGCTCACGGGCACTCACCTCTTGTTTGAAACGTTTCACTTATACATACAAAGAAAAAGGAGAATGTGTGACAATAAAACGGAAATTTTTTTAGGCGTTATTCCTTCTTGTCCTTGGACTCGGCGGTGTCGGCGGAACCCTTGGTCTCGGCTTTCAGCTTTGCCATCTTGTAGATGAAAACTTCGGCGGAGAGTATCAGTACCAGAGCAGTTCCCGCGATGAGTGCAATGTAGACCACCTTGTAATCCTTGCCCGAGCCGCTGTCGGAGCCGTCGGAACCGTCCTTGCTCATCTTAGCCTTTGCCTTCTTGCTGTTCTTCTCGGCCTTTTCGGTGTCGTAGGTGGTGTTCTCGGCAGGTTCTGCATCGCCGCCGTCGTTCTCGATACCGATAGCCGCACCGCCCTCGCCGGGCTTGATGTCTGCATTGAGCGCCGAGAATGCGGTAAGCCATGCGAGAGAAGCGTTCCAGTTTATCGTGCACTCGTTGACGCTCCACGCCTCGATGCTGTCAACGTAGCACTTCTGCGGAGCGACCTCGCCTTTCTTCCAGCCCATGCCTCTTACCCAGGGGTCCTGCATACCCGAATTGGGGCCGCCCGAGAGAACTCCGCAGGGAGCCTTCGGGAACTTTTCGTCTATCTGGTTTGACCACCAGCGGTGGTGGGGATTCTCTGTGGTGTGGGAGCCGTAGCCGGTCACGTAGGAGTAGTCCATCGCATTGCGTCCGAGCAGATAATCGAGACCCTGAAGCGCACCGTCGGTGTAGCCGTCATCGCTGTCTGTCAGCGCAGCGGCGTATGCGAGAACTATCGCATTGTCGGCAACGAAGGAATTGGAGCCCCAGAGGTAGCCCTTGTCGCTGTCGTTGTAGCTCAGCGTGCTCTGACCGTAGGGGAGACCGTAGCCCTGCTCGCTCTCTGTCTTGAGGTAGTAGTCCGCCGCAGTCTTGAGGGA
>CAMVIL010000064.1 GCA_947167535.1 uncultured Ruminococcus sp.
CTCCCTCAGGACGCAGATGGGAATTATGCTGCAGGACAGCTTTATCTTCAGCGGAACGATCATGGACAACATCCGCTACGGCAAGCTGAACGCCACCGATGAGGAGATCATCAAAGCTGCGAAGACGGTCTGCGCCGACAGCTTCATCAGCATGATGGAGGACGGCTACGAGACGGAAGTCAACGAACGCGGCTCGAAGCTTTCAGGCGGCGAAAAGCAGCTGATAAGCTTTGCGAGAACGCTGCTCTCCGACCCGAAGATACTGGTACTGGACGAAGCTACCTCTTCCATCGACGCCAAGACGGAAGCGCTCCTGCAGCGCGGCATCAACGAGCTGCTCAAGGGGCGGACGAGCTTTATCATCGCGCACCGTCTGTCCACGATACGCAGCTGCGACAAGATAATGTACATCGACGACAAGGGTATTCTCGAAGCGGGCAGCCACGACGAGCTTATGGCCAAGCGAGGCGCTTACTACGAGCTTTACCCCTCGCAGGCTGTATAAGATATCAAAAAAGCCTATGAACGGAAGCACCGTCCATAGGCTTTGCTGTTTTCTGTTATCAGTTCTTGCGCTTGAAGATCGAGCCGACTACCGTAGGTCCTGCATTTATCGCGATAGCAGCACCTATCTGATACATCTCGGCAGGCGGATAGCCCAGCTTCTTGGTAAGCTGAGATGCGAGTTCCTCTGCATTTTCCTTGTTGCTGCCGTAAACTATGCAGTAGGGCGTCTGAGGAATCATCTCCTCGAGAGTGAGCTTTACGATCTCGGGGATAACGTTCTTGTCGCCGCGAACCTTTGAGTTGGTGACGATCTGGTTATCCTGTATACGCATGATGGGACGCAGACCCATAAGCTCTCCTGCAAAAGCCGCAGCAGAGGGGATACGACCCGACTTGCGGGCGTACTTGAGGGAGTACATCGCAAAGAAGATGGTGCAGTTCTTCACCCAGTCCTCAACGTAGTCAACGATCTGCTCGGCGGACTCGCCCTTCTTTGCTTTGAGCGCCGCTTGAGTAACGGGATAGCCGTAAGCGCCTGTATAGCCGACGCCGTCGATGTTGTAGATGTTGAACTTTCCCTTGCGCTCGGGGTGTTCCTCGAAGAAATTCTTTGCAGAAAGGCAGGCGTTGGAGTAGGTGGAGCTTCCCTTCTGATTTATAGTCACGTTGATGACATCGGTATAGCCCTGCTGGAAGAGGTCTTCAAAGATCTCATCGAACTCAAAGGGAGTTATCTGAGAATGGGTCGGCAGTTCGCCTGCGCTCTCGAGCATGGTATAGAACTTTTCGTTATCGAAATCCACGCGGCTGACGTAGCTCTTTCCGCCCAGTTCTACCTTAAAAGGCACTACCAGTATGTCAAGCTCCTTTTCAGCCTCGGCGCTTATGTCCGAAGCGGAGTCGGTCATTATCTTTATCTTTGCCATAGCAATGTTTCCTTTCGTTAGTTTCACCACTGATACTGTGTAAGCTTGCCCTCTCTGCCGAGGTCGGGATAATCCCACTGACGAAGCACCTCATAAACGGCGATCGCAACAGAGTTGGACAGATTAAGGCTTCGCAGAGTCGGCCTCATGGGAATGCGGGAACAAAAGTCCGGATTTTTGTACAGTAATTCTTCAGGAAGCCCCTTGTCCTCACGTCCGAAGACTATAAACACGTTTTTATCCGCAGGGTAGCTGGTCTCACTGTGAACGTGTTTGCCCTTGGTGGTGAAGTAGTAGTAGACGCCGTCGGTCTGCTCAAAGAAGCTGTCCAGATTTTCGTACTCGTATATCTCGAGCTTATCCCAGTAGTCAAGACCCGCGCGTTTTAGCTGTTTATCGGTGATAGTAAATCCGTAAGGCTTTACCAGATGAAGAGCAGCGCCCGTAACAGCACAGGTACGAGAGATATTCCCGGTATTCTGAGGTATCTGCGGCTCGACCAGCACAATATTCAGTCGGTTCACAAAAACATCTCCATTATTTCAACTCCTACTATTATATCATATCATCAACTAAAATGCAAGTGTTTTGGCGGAATTTTTCATATTTGACTATGGTTTAGGATCTCGCATCAGTACACCGCCGCCGAACCACAAAAAAACGGGCAGAGTCTCCCCTGCCCGAATGTGTATTCATTATATCAGAAGCCAAGCTTTGCCTTGAAATCAGCCTTCATCTTAGCCTGTACAGCCTCAGCAGCCTCGCGGGTCTCGCCGATGGTGGTGTAGTAAGCCTTGATCTTAGGCTCGGTGCCGGAAGGACGGATGATGACCGTAGCATCCTGCTCGAGTCTGAACGCCAGAACGTCGGACTTGGGAAGGTCGATATCCTTAGCCTTGCCGTCCCTGAGGTCGGTCTCCTTGCTTGCAAGATAATCGCCGAACTTCTCTACCTTCAGACCGCCGATCTCGGTGGGAGTGTTCTCGCGAAGATCCTTCATGATCTCCTGCATTCTCTGCATACCGCTTGCACCCTCGCAGGTGAAGGACTCCTGAGAATGGAGATAGTTGCCGTACTTCTTATACATATTATCTCTTGCCTGAAGCAGCGAGATACCCTTTGTGCGGTAGAAAGCAGCCATTTCGCAGATCAGCATGGAAGCTACAACTGCGTCCTTGTCGCGGACGTAGGAGCCTGCGAGGTAGCCGTAGCTCTCCTCAAAGCCGAATACATATCTATCGTCCTCGCCGTCAGCCTCGAGGAAACCTATCTGCTCGCCAATGAACTTGAAGCCTGTGAGAACTTCTCTCAGCTCAACGCCGTACTCGGCAGCCATCTTATTAACGATGTCGGTGGTAACGATAGTCTTGACAGCGACAGGCTTTGCAGGCATAGTGCCGAGAGCCTTTCTCTCACTGCAGACGTACTCCATCAGCAGAGCGCCTGTCTCGTTGCCGGAGAACAGAACATAATCACCGTCGGGAGAAGGTACTGCGATACCTACGCGGTCGCAGTCAGGGTCAGTAGCGAGAAGCAGGTCAGGCTTAACGCTGTCGCAGAGCTTCAGACCAAGAGCCAGAGCTTCCTTGATCTCGGGGTTCGGGAAGGGGCAGGTAGTGAAGTTGCCGTCGGGATTCTCCTGCTCGGGAACTACGGTGACTTCCTTAATGCCGATCCTGTCGAGGATAGCGCGGACGGGCTTGTTGCCTGTACCGTTGAGCGGAGTGTAAACTACCTTAAGACCGCTGTCTGCAACGAGGTCGGTGTGGATACCCTGCTCCTGTACCTTATCGAGGTACTTATCGATGCACTCCTGATCTATGTAGGTTATCATGCCGTTCTTGACAGCCTCGTCGAAATCAGCGACCTTAGCGCCGCCGAACATAGGAACCTCGCCGATCTTGCCGATAACGGTGTTAGCAACGTCGAGGGTGATCTGGCAGCCGTCGGAGCCGTAAACCTTATATCCGTTGTACTTAGCGGGGTTATGAGAAGCGGTCACCATGATACCTGCCGAGGTGCCGAAGTATCTTACTGCCCAGGAAAGCATGGGAGTAGGCATAAGCTCGGAGTAGATGAACACCTTGATGCCGTTAGCTACCAGCACGCGTGCAGCTTCCTTTGCAAAAACATCGGACTTGATACGCGAATCGTAGGAAATGGCAACGGAGCCGTTCTCAAAATCGCCCTTGATGTAATCCGCGAGACCCTGAGTAGCGCGTCTTACGGTATAGATATTCATTCTGTAAGCGCCTGCACCGATAACACCGCGCAGACCGCCTGTGCCGAACTCCAGTTCACGGTAGAAACGGTCGATGATCTCTTCCTCGTCGCCCTTTACAGATTCCAGTTCTGCGGCAAGATCGGGATCCTCGGTAGCGTTTTTGCACCACAGCTCATATAATGCCTTGATCTCATCAGTCATGGTAATCACCTCATAAATAATTATAATCATTATAGTATTATACGCCTGCTCGAAGGCGTTTTATCACAGTATAATTATACCATAAATGCTTATTATTTTCCAGTCTTTTTAATACATTTAATATTTTATTAAGAATTTTTCTGTTCTATGGTTGAAAGTGCCGTCACAACGCGCAAATCGCGCTATTTTCAGCATTATCTCCCCCAAAGGGTCTAATTTCTTTTGTTAAAATAAATAAAAATTTATATATCCGCTTGACAAATTGTTGCAAATATGCTAATATTATATTATAATATTTTCTGTCTTACTAAAGGCAAATCCCCAACGAAAGGAACGCTGATTAATGGATACCACAGTTTTACACCAGAAATACAATGTTTTTAAACTCTCCGACTACATTATCATTTACCATCACGAAAACGATAAGAAGATCAACAATCTTCGTCTGAACGGTATACTTTACTTCCTTCAGGCGTATTTTCTCCAGCAGACAGGCAATGTCTGCTTTGTCGAGGAGCTTGAAGCGCGCGATTACGGTCCCGTGATCCCCGCCATCTACTCCAAGTTCAGCAAGTTCGGCGTTGATGACATCCCGAATCCCAAGAACAGTGAGGATCCCGGTTTTACTCCTGCCGACAGAAAGCTGGTACACGAACTGCTGGAGTTTACCGGCAAGATGAGCAACGCCACCATCTCCAACACCATACACGACCAGAGGCCATATCGCCATGCGCGCGATTCTCACGGCAAGGTCATCAGACCAGAGAAGCTCAAGTCTTACTTCGGCTAAACTGCAAATATACTGCGCCCCGACGTCCGGTCGGGGCAATGTTGTTTTACTTGACATATTTTGACACTTATGGTACAATTAAACTGAAACATCTCGTTTGTATTGGCTGTCATTGGAGTGTCGCGATGAATAAAGAAAAACTGAAAATACTGAATCGGGATATGATGAAGTATCTTGCGATCGGGCTGATGTTTGCGGGGCATCTGGTCTCGTGGCCGAAATTGATCGCTCATCCCGATGATACGCTTGCGGCGTCCAGATTGCCTTTATGGATGTTAATTATCGAAGAAGCCGCATTATTCTGTCCCCCTGTGATGTTTTTCTTCATTGCCGACGGATACAAGTACAGCCGTGACAGAAAAAAATACGCACTCAGACTGCTGGTCTTAGCTTGTGTCACACAGTTGTTTGACTGGTTCGTATTCCTGGAAAGATACGGCTGGCGATCGTTCAATGTAATTTTCACTCTGCTGTTCGGTCTGTTGTCCATTATGGCATGGGAGAGCAAATTGAGATGCTGGCAGAGGACAGCGCTTGTTATACTCTGTGTTGCTGCTACCATACTGCTGTTCACCGACTGGCTGCTGTTCGGCGTTCTGTTCATTCTGGCTCTGCATATCTTTCGTGACAGACCGAAGATCCGTTTTATCGTGTATATGTCCCTGACACTGATGCACAATACTATCAATCTTCTCGCTTTGAAAGGAAACGTTCCGCCCCTCACCACAGCACTTTCGTTTCTTGGCGGGATCATCGCCATGACGGCGGCGTATCTCTGCATGACCGTTTTCTACAACGGCAAAAAGGGAAAGCACCCCGTATTTGCCAAATGGTTTTTCTATGCTTTTTATCCTGTACATTACATAATTATTTATCTATTCAGTAAAATCTGATCTATCTCGGAAATAATTCCCTAAAAGGAATCAATATTATTTGTAAAGGAAGTGTTCGTGTTGGAAATCAAAAGCGTAAACGAATTTGATAAGCACATAAACCGCGTGCTCATAACCGCTGACCAGATCGATGAGGCAGTTAAAGCAGCAGGCAAGGAGATCAGCGAGGAATGGGACGGCAGACCGCTTCTGCTGGTCAGCATCCTCAAGGGCTCCTTTGTATTTCTCGCAGACCTCAACCGCGCTATCACTGTTCCCTGCGAGGTCGGGTTCATGGCGGCTAAAAGCTATTTTGACGGTACACAGTCCTCGGGCAATGTTCAGATCACCATGGATCTTGCTCAGGACGTAAGCAAGTACCATGTTCTGATCGTCGAGGATATCGTGGACACGGGACGCACACTCAGCGAGGTATATAAGATACTCAAATCGCGCGATCCGCTTTCGATCAAGGTACTTACCCTGCTGGACAAGCCTGACAGACGTCTTGTTGACTTCAATGCTGACAAGGCACTGTTCACTATCCCCGATCTTTTTGTTATAGGATACGGACTTGATCTGGGCGAGTATTACAGAAATCTGCCGTACATCGCCGAGTACAAAGAGTGAGGTGACAGCCCATGCTTGAGAAACTTTTTAAGCTTAAAGAACACAACACCACCGTAAAGACAGAACTTATGGCAGGCGTCACCACATTCATGACGATGGCGTACATTCTGGCGGTCAACCCGAACGTTCTTTCCACAACGGGAATGGACGGCACGGCGGTACTGCTGGCGACCTGTCTGGCGTCATTTCTCGGCACAATCTGCATGGCGTTCATGGCCAATCTGCCGTTTGTGCTTTCTGCAGGAATGGGACTCAACGCATACCTCGCCTACACGGTATGCGGAGTTTACGGATATCCGTGGCAGGTAGCTCTGCTGGCGGTGTTTATCGAAGGCATCGTATTCATTATCCTTTCGCTGACAAACGTCCGCGAGGCGATCTTCGACTGCATACCGCTGTCTCTTAAGAAGGCGGTGTCGGTGGGTATCGGATTGTTCATCGCATTTATCGGACTGCAGAACGCAAACCTTGCGGTAGATTCTGCGACGCTGGTATCCCTCGTGAACTTCCGCGAGAACTTCTCCACTGTCGGCATTTCGGCTCTGCTTGCGGTCGTAG
>CAMVIL010000065.1 GCA_947167535.1 uncultured Ruminococcus sp.
GCTGTCTGCGCGGTGGTCAGCATATTCTTCTGCGTGGCGATGAAGTTCACCCACACAAAGCTGGAACAGCTGATAGAGAACAAATACCTGCGTGCGGCGGCAGGCGGTGCTGTTATCGTCCTGCTGACGCTGGCGCTGCGCTCCACAGACTACAACGGCGCGGGAACACAGGTCATCGAGCGGGCGCTGTACGAGGGCAGGTCGATGCCTTACGACTTCCTGATGAAGATAGTCTTCACCGCCGTGACGATAGGCGCAGGCTACAAGGGCGGCGAGATAGTGCCTACCATGTTCATCGGCGCGACGCTGGGCTGCACCGTTGCACCTTTCGTGGGGCTCGACCCCTGTTTCGGCGCGGCAGCGGGACTTGCGGCTATGTTCTGCTCGGTGGTGAACTGCCCCGTTGCGGCTATCTTTTTAAGCCTTGAGCTGTTCGGAAGCGAGGGTATAGTGCTCTTTGCGGCAGCCTGCGGAGTCAGCTATATGCTCTCGGGCTACTACGGGCTATACTCCAGCCAGAAGATAGTATACTCGAAGCTTCACACCAGATATATAAACAGGAGAACAAAATGATGAATATTTTCAACGACTACAAGCGAATGAAAAACGCCGAGCTTCGCGATTATCACAAAAGAGTCCAGAGCAGGCGCAACTTCTGGATAGCCTGCCCGATAATTGTCGGAACGGCAGGGTTTCTGCTCTGCTGCCTTTCGGGCTGGGGCACCTACCCCGAAGTAATGATGAACGCTTCCGGCGGATATCATGCAAGCACGAATGTGTTCGGAATGTTCACATGGATACTGTTTGCAGTCCTGACAGGATTCCTTCCCCTCGAAAGCGACGACCGCAAGTTCGCTCCCGCGATACTGATGGGCGCATACTTTGTGCTGCTGCTGCTCTTTGGCAGGCTTTCCGTAGCCGCTCTGCTGATGGTGTGCTACTATGTCGGCGCCGCGATAGCCTTGAAACCGATACGCTCGGAGCTTGAGTTCCTGCGTTCGCTGCCGAATTATCCCTTCCTCGACCGCACCGAGATGGACGAAGAGGTAGAGCTGAAGGTGCAAAAATATTACGAGAACTCGCCGACGATGCAGCGTGAGATGAAGAAGTCAAAGGCAAAAGCTCCCCGCGTGTACGACAGCTCGATGACCGAAGAAGCCCTCGCAACGCTGCCGAAGAAGCATATCGAGGAGATACACATAAACAGAGGTTATTTCGACGAGCCCGAGCAGACCTACACCGACAAGCTCGCGAACGATCCCGGGTACATCGACCGTCTCTCCCGCAAGGAAAACTTCGAGGAGCCCGAGCAGGGCTTCAACGACAAGGTGATAAACGCTCCGCCCCGCGCAAACACAGACCCCGAATAAGACACAAAAAAGCCGTATGCCCGAAAAAGCATACGGCTCATATTTTTTTTATCAGAGTACCTCAAAGCGGTTCTTGCCGTTGTTTTTAGCCTGATACAGCGCCTGATCGACTCTTACCAGAAGATCGTCCAGCGTGTCTTCGGCTCTTGCCTGAGTAACGCCTATGCTGATCGTCTGCTGACCCGCCTTGGGGAACCTCAGCGCGTTGAAGTCGCGGAGGATATCAGCCGCCGCAAGCTTTGCGTAGTTCGCGTCGAAAGGCAGCAGGAGCATGAACTCCTCGCCGCCCCATCTGCCTGCATCGGCGTCGGGATTGTTTTCGTAAATGCCGCTCTTCAGCATATTGGCAAGCCCGATCAGCACGTTGTCGCCTTCCTGATGTCCGTAGGTGTCGTTGACCTGCTTGAAGTTGTCGATATCCAGCATCAGCAGGGTCATGACCTGACCCGAGAGCAGCCGTTCACCGATACGCTGCTGTATCTCTGTGCGGTTGTGGAGCTTTGTCAGACCGTCGGTGATAGCCGACTGCTCAAGCTCGTCGAAGGCGGCGTTGATGTAGCTCGCAAGCCTGTTTATCAGCGATACCTTGCCCGAGAATCCCGACTGGTCGATCTCCAGCTCGCCCTTGCGGCGGACAGCAGAGGTGCCTTCGCGCATACCTACAACTACCATCGTGACATTGTGCTGATTCACATAGCCGTTGGTGCGCAGGAACTCACTGGAAGTATAGAAGCCCGAGGTGGGCGCTATGTTCTGGAAAGGCAGAGATTCTTTTGATACCTCGGTGTTGCCCCAGAAGGTGCGTCTTGCGGCACAGGAGAATATCTGTATCACTTCGGGATTGAAGTTCTTTATCACACGTCCGTCGGTCTGGACGCTCTCAAGTATCGTCCAGGGGTCGCCGTAAGCCAGCCGTGCGGTCACGTTCTCCTCGATATCAGAGGTCATGACCAGCGAACCGTCGGGATTGCTCTCGGTAGGTGCGCGGAGAATGTCTATGCCGTTGTGATGATAGAAGAAGGGGAACTCCAGCGAATTATAGAAGAAATGCTCGTTGTTGCGAATGCCCAGGTACTTGCTGTATACCTCATATGCGGGCATATTGTCCAGCTCGTAAAGGATGTTGCCGTCGGACATGGTGACGTGGAACGTCTTACCGAGAGGCTTCCAGCCGGTGATGAATGTGGAGGTCACATGGAAATCCTCGCCGCCCAGCAGCCAGAACACCACGCCGTTTTCGCTGATGCCCGCCTTCTTTGAGAAGATGCAGGCGCGGTTGTCATAGAGATCGAAGGAGAATGCGCCGCCGCCGAATATCTGGATATCCGCCCGCGCTTTTTGCAGACCCTCGCAGAATGAGGTCATAGACATACCGCGAATGGTAGTCACAAGCTCCACCGCCGTCACCCAGGGACGCTTTTCTATCTCATTGATGACATCGGCGATCACCTCGTTCACCGTTTCGGCAGTAAGGGTATACTGCATGAATTCCATCTTTGTCGAGGGATACTCAAATACTGTACAGACAATGCCGATATCCGGTTCCGAGAATTCTCCGCCGATGATATTGCCGTTTGAAGAGCAGCCGAAGAAATCCGCTTCGGGAAGCTGTCTGATTATCTCCGCGCACACGCTGTCCAGCAGTTCCTGATCGAGAGTCTCTGTCATTATCTGGAACACGATATGCGAATAAACACTTGAAGTACACCACTGTCTTATCTTAATAAGCTCTGCTCTGAGCTGATCCTGATCCTGGTATGCAAACTGGAATTGTCTCAATATGATCACCCCTTCGACTTGATGTATCTAATTGTAACACATTTATCCAAAAAAATCAAGAGTTTTGATATAATTTTTTTATTTTTTACTAATTTCTATAATTGTCAGATATTCCCTCGTCGCAGTCGGGCGGGGGAGACATTTTATTTCGAGTAAACATCCATCAGTCCCGAGAGCATTTCGGTCATTCCCGCTCTGACATCGGCGGGGGCGAGTATCTCCACACCGTCGCCGTAGCGCATCACCCAGAGGTAAAACTGGCGGTTGATGCCGCAGCGGGCGCGTACCACAGCACAGGTCGGATCGTCAAAATCATCGCGGGGACTGGCGGTCTCTCCCAGCTGTTCCAGCATTTCGTCCAGCAGGTATCTCCTGACCCTGAAAGAGACGGTCTCGAACCGCTCGGGCGGGAAGATGTCGGCGACAAAGCCCTCGTATTTATTCTCCTTCGGGGGCTTAGCCTTTGAGACTCCTCCGTCGGTGATGTCCTTCATGCGGTCGACGCGGTAGGTGCGGAACTCCCCCGTCTGCTCGCCCCAGCAGCGCAGATAGAAGCGCTCATTGAAGCAGATCACCCGGACGGGGAGCATCTCGCGGCGCTTGTCGTAGTAGTTGACCTGCTTTTTGGTGTCGAATTTGCCGTAGCTGAAGTTTATCCGCTTGTGCCCGGCGATGAGCAGGTGTATCTTCTCTAAGTTCCCCAGCAGGTCAAGAGATGGCGAGGCGCTGCTGTCCAGCGATATGCGGCTGACCAGCTGACGTATCTGCTGCTCGGAGCACATACTCTCGAACTTCTTGATGAGCCTCTGCTTCTGGGTGGGCTTTAAGAATTTGTTTATCGAGACGGAGTCTACAAGAAAGCGTATCTCGTTGAAGGTAAAGCCTCTGTCGCGCAGGCTGTAAAGGGCGGTGTTGTGGGCGCCTGCTGTCTTTTGAATATCGTGACCCGCGCGGGTGAGCCTGTCGATGTCGCGGCGCACAGTCACCGCCGACACGCCGTCCAGATTGGCATTGTCGCGAAGATATCGCTGTATGTCCGCGATGGTGATTCCGTGCTTCTCGTCGCTTTCGCGGGTAAGGCAGTTGAGCACATGGATTATTCTCTCGTGATCCAAAGTATCCCGTCCTTTCTTTACGGCTGGGCACCGTCGGTAATGAATAAATTATATCACAGCCCGCAGATGTTGTCAAACGGTATAGAAAATGTCCGTTGTGAAAACAGCCGAATAGATGTTCCTCTGTTTGCTGAGAATGTATATCTGTCTGAGACATTTCTTTAAATACTGTTGAAACCCGGCATATTCATATTTTTGTGTTAAAATGTAGTTTGGTTATTGATATACCGACAGGTCGGAGCGGGGTGAGCGTCGAATAGCACAGGTTAATATTTTGTAAATAAATTCAATAAATTATGTTACAGCTCTTGCATTTTGGCGGCAATGTAGTATAATAAGATTAATGGATTAGCACTCTAACTCTTAGAGTGCTAAAATATTCTTGATGGAGGCATTTTTATGGAAAAGAAGGAATTTAAAGCCGAATCGAGACGTCTTCTCGATATGATGATAAACTCGATATACACCCACAAGGAGATATTCCTGCGTGAGGTGATATCCAACGCCAGCGACGCTATCGACAAGCTGTATTTCAAGTCGCTGACCGATACTTCCGTCGGCATGAACAAGGACGACTTCGTTATCAACATCTGCGCCGACAAGCAGGCACGCACGCTGACCGTTTCGGATAACGGTATCGGCATGAGCGCTCAGGAGCTTGAGGACAACCTCGGTACCATCGCAAACTCAGGCTCGCTGGCATTCAAGAGCGACAATGAGCTGGGCGAGGACGTTGACATAATCGGTCAGTTCGGCGTAGGCTTCTACTCGACCTTCATGGTGGCTAAGGAAGTTACCGTTGTGACAAAGGCTTACGGCAGCGACAAGGCTTACCGCTGGGTATCCGACGGCGTTGACGGCTACACCATCGAGGAGTGCGAAAAGGACAGCGTCGGTACAGACGTTATCATCGCCCTCAAGGACGACACCGACGACGAGAAGTACTCGGAATACCTCGAGAGCTTCCGTATCCAGTCGCTTATCAAGAAATACTCCGACTATATCCGCTTCCCGATAAAGATGGACGTGGAGCATCCCAAGTATGTCGAGGGCAAGGACGAGCCCGATATCGAGATAGAGAACGAGACGCTCAACTCCATGACTCCCATCTGGAAGAAGAACAAGAGCGAGCTTACCGACGAGGACTACAACCGCTTCTACATCGACAAGTTCTCCGACTACACTCCGCCGCTCTGCCATATCCACTCCAAGACCGAGGGTACCGCTACCTATGACGCTCTGCTTTATATCCCCGCACGCGCACCCTTTGACTATTACAGCAAGGACTACGAGAAGGGGCTTCAGCTCTACTCCAGCGGCGTTATGATAATGGACAAGTGCTCCGACCTGCTGCCCGACCACTTCAGCTTCGTCAAGGGTCTGGTGGATTCGGAAGACCTGTCGCTCAACATCTCCCGTGAGATGCTCCAGCACGACAGACAGCTCAAGATAATCGCTAAGAACATCGAGAAGAGCATAAAGAACGAGCTGACCCGCATGCTCAAGAACGACCGTGAGAAGTACGAGAAGTTCTTCGATGCGTTCGGACTCCAGTTCAAGTTCGGCATCTACCAGAGCTACGGCACCGCTGCCGACGCTGTTAAGGATCTGCTGCTGTTCCAGTCGTCCTTCGACCCCGACAAGAAGGTCACCCTCGCTGAGTACGTCAGCCGCATGAAAGAGGGTCAGGACTGCATCTACTACTGCTGCGGCGAGAGCAGAGCCAAGATCGAGATGCTCCCTGTTATCGAGAAGATCCGCGACAAGGGCTACGAGGTGCTCTACTTCACTCAGGACATCGACGAGTTCAGCATGAAGGTGCTGATGATGTACGACGGCAAGCCCTTCCGCTCTGTAAACGACGGCGCTATCGACCTCGACACCGAAGAGGAGAAGGAAGAAGCCAAGAAGACCGCCGAGGAGAACAAGGATATGTTCGAGTTCATGAAGCAGTCTCTGGACGGCAAGGTCTTCGAGGTACGCATCTCCAACAAGCTCAAGAGCCACCCCGTATGCCTCTCCAGCGTAGGTCAGGTATCCATTGAGATGGAGAAGGTGCTCAACGCTATGCCTCAGAACGAGGACAACAAGGTGTCCGCCGAGAAGAGCCTCGAGCTGAACGCTTCCCACCCGATATTCGCCAGACTCCGCGAGCTGTACGACACCGACAAGGACAAGCTTGCCGCATACACCAAGCTGCTCTACTCTCAGGCACTCCTCATCGAGGGTCTGACAGTTGAGAACCCCGTAGAATTCGCAGACCTGATCTGCGACCTGATGGTTTGATATTTCAGAAGCACTCTCTTTTCGGGAGTGCTTTTTTGTTCTCCCGAACACTATGAGAGTTAAAATGAAAGTGTGGAGAAAACCGCGATATAGCGTGCTTTTTCAGACTTTCACTGAAAAAGCTTAAAATGAAAGTGT
>CAMVIL010000066.1 GCA_947167535.1 uncultured Ruminococcus sp.
AGAATGAGACCGTAGCCGCAGGACTGATCTTTTCACAGCAGCCCGAGGCGGGAGCAACTGCCGTAAACGGAGATACCGTAAAGCTCACCATGAGCGACGGCAAAGATAATGTTAAAATGCCTGATACGGTAGGCAAGAGCCGACCTGATGCCGTTGCCCTGCTCAGAACTGCAGGCTTGTGTGCAAAGTATACCTATCAGTCTGACCCGAATCTTGGCAAGGACGAGGTACTTGCGCAGAGCGTTGCAGCAGGCACAGAAGTGGCTAGAGGCTCCGAGGTCATCATCACGGTGAATACAAAGAAGCAGATCGCCCTTGTACCGAGCGTTATAGGAATGACTGCAGCTCAGGCAAGCAGCGAGCTCCAGCGTGCAGGCTTCTCCGCCAAGGTATACAGCGACGGCGAGAACAGCGTCACCAACGGCGTTGTATTTGCCCAGTCCCCCGCCCCCGATCTCTATGCGGGAGAGGGAAGCACTGTGACACTGGTACTCAAGCAGACCAATGTGGATGATACTGTCTCGGGTATTTATGTTATTGAGGGGCAGGCAGACATCAACATTTCGCCCGAAAGCATCACTCTGTCGAAGGGCGAGACCTTTGAACTCGAGATACAGTGCAGCGGCATTGACGACTTGTACAAGGTCGATTATGAGATCACAGATGAGAGCGTAGTAGACGCGATCTACATCAATAAGGAAACGCTGCAAATGACCTTCCGCGGAGTAGGCGAAGGTTCAACGGCGATACGGATAAGCTTCGGCGATGTAGAAAAGCTGTGTATGGTCACAGTCAACTGACAGCGTTAAGATTATCCCGTCGGTCATCCGAAGACACATCTTGAACTTTATCAGCGCTCGCAGAAATGCGGGCGCTCTTTTTTGTTATTATCATGTCATCATTGCTGCTGATCAATATCAGGCGCGTATCCCCGTGCACCGCTTCAGAATACTTTTTTTGTAAAAAATACTTGATTCTGAGATTCTTTTGTGCTATAATTATCGTAACATATTATTATTTCAGCAAGAGTTGTCAGGAGGAGTTCTGATCATGCTGTACGGATATAAAATAGCTGCTGTTTGTATTTCAAAGATGAACGAAGAGTATATACGGCTGTTCATAGAGTCTCTGTCGAAAACGCTGAATTCGCAGGGCTGGCGTGCTATGGTCTTCATGACAGGCACCGATCTTTATAGTCATACACCGTCGAATAAAGGCGAGGAAACAGTCTTCGATCTTATGGACTTCTCCGTCATTGATGCTGTTGTCATGCTTGAGAATCTTCTCTTTGACGAAGAATGCCGCGAAAAGATAATCCGCCGCACAAAAGAAGCTGGTGTTCCGATGCTTGTCGTCAACGGTCTCAGAGATGACTGCAACTGCTTAAATTTTGATTATCCCGGCGGCTTTGCAAAGGTCGTCCGCCATCTTGTAGAGGAACATAATATCCGCGACTTCCATATGATCGCGGGCAATCAGGGCAATTCTTTTTCAGAGGCTCGTATCGAGATGATGCGAAGCATCATGAAAGAATACGATATTCCCTTCGGCGATGACCGCTTGAGCTACGGAGATTTCTGGTCGGATCCCGCGATACTCGCCGTTCGCCGTCTTATCGACGAAAACAGACTTCCGCGTGCGATAGTCTGCGCCAATGATGTTATGGCTCTTGCTATATGTCAGGAGCTTCTTAAAAGAGGATACCGCATACCCGAGGATGTGATAGTCACAGGTTTTGACGGCATTGAGGAAATATGGTATTCCGTCCCGAAGATCACGTCAGCGTCCAGCAATTACGGAATGCTCGGGAAAATGGCTGCCGAAATATGTATCGAAAGCGTCGAGGAAGGGGTACGGAACAAGAAGTATTATCTCCTGCCCGAGCTTATCATACAGGAATCCTGCGGCTGCCCCATGCTGAACAAGCGCGATCCCGTAGAGTATCTCTTCAGGCAGAACAATGTATTCAACCGTTATTATCACGAAGCAGGCGATCTTAACGAGATATCGGCACGGATAAAGCTCTGCGATACCCTTGAACAGGTCACCGCAGAACTGCATGACCAGATACTATACTGTATCCAGGTCTTCCTTAAAGAGGAGTGCATAAACAGCTCGCTCGACCCGACGGTACAGCATTCCGCCACTACCTTCGGTGAAGAGGTATACTCGATCCTCGACACAAATCATCCCGAGCACGAGGGAAGCTTTATAAAGACAAAAGATCTGATAACCGAAATGGAGTCGGTGCTCAAATTAGAGATCACGCCTATCTTTATAGCACTTCACGACATCGATCTGCCGCTGGGATACATCTGCTATGTTTACGAGGGTTACCATCTCCAGAACCACCTGAAGATGTACCAGAACGCTATGGCGATAGGCAACGCGATAGCAGGCTACCGAAACCGTCACTATCAGCAGCATCTGCGCTCTGTTGTGGAGGATATGTACAAATACGACGCACTGACGGGACTTGTCAGCCGTTCGGCATTTATCACGCAGATAGAACACAGCATGAAAGACTGCTCTAAGCCGCTGACGATAGTTCTGCTCGACCTTGACGGACTGAAATATATAAACGACACTTTCGGACATCTCGAGGGCGATCATGCCATCGCGACAGCAGCACGCTGTCTGCACGAGGTATGCGGTGACGGCATCTGCACCCGCTATGGCGGAGACGAATTTGTCGCCCTGCTGACAGGACCTGCCGATCCCGACAAGCTCCACAAGGAGCTGACCGAAAAACTCGCCGCCTGCAACGCGGCTTCGGACAAACCATATACCGTCTCCGCGAGCATCGGCATCTACACCGGCACCGGCGAAAGCATCGACATTATGATAACCAAGGCCGACGAGATAATGTACAAAGAGAAAGCCCACAAACCCAACAGGAGAAAAATGATACCGAGCGGCGACTGATAACCGCATTCCGACACATAAAAAATCAAGGCACAGTCCGTTTTGGGCTGTGCCTTTTTCCTGTTATTTTTTGAAGTATTTCTTAGTTTTGTTTGCAAAGCTGCACAGCAAGAGCATTACGGGCACTTCCGTCAGCACACCTACGGTCGTGGCAAGTGCCGCAGGAGACGACGTCCCGAACAGCGCCACAGCCACTGCAACTGCAAGCTCGAAGAAGTTGGACGCGCCTATCATTCCCGCAGGAGCAGCTATATCGTGAGGGAGCTTCAGCAGTTTGCAGGCGGTGTAGGCTATCGCGAAGATGATGACAGTCTGCAGGATAAGCGGCACCGCGATAAGCAGAATGTGAAGCGGATTCTCGAGGATCACCTTGCCCTGAAATGAGAATATCAGTATCAGTGTCAGCAGCAGTCCGATGGTGGTGATGCCGTCGAACTTGTGGATAAAGGTGTTCTCGAAGTAGTCTGCGCCTTTGCTTCTGGTGACAGCGAGCCTCGTGATTATCCCCAGAGCGAGGGGTATCACCACAAACAGCACCACCGAAAGAAACAGCGTGGTCATCGGCACCTGCACATTTGACACGCCCAGCAGGAGCTTGACGATCGGCACGAACGCCACGAGTATTATCAGGTCGTTGGTAGCCACCTGCACGACGGTGTAGGCGGGGTTGCCTTTCGTCAGAGTGCTCCAGACAAACACCATAGCCGTGCAGGGCGCGGCTCCCAGCAGGACAGCTCCCGCGAGGTATTCCGTCGCAAGCCCGGGGGTGATGAACGACTTGAATATCACCATGAAAAACAGGCTGGCGACTGCGTACATCGAAAAGGGCTTTATCAGCCAGTTCACCACCCAGGTGACAAACACTCCCTTGGGGTTTTTGCCGATGTTCCTGACGCTCTGAAAATCCACCTTCATCATCATGGGGTATATCATCAGCCAGATGAGTATTGCCATCGGTATCGAGATGCCTGCATACTCAAAGCGTCCGAGAAATCCGGTCAGCGCGGGAAGAAACCGTCCTATCAGCACTCCCGCCGCCATACACAGAGCGACCCAGACCGTCAGGTATCTCTGGAACAGATTGATTCCGCTGTTCTTTTGTTCCATAGTATCACTCCACACATATTCATAAATTGAAATCAGTCAATATAAAGTGCAGAATAATAGTCGTGCATACACACGACCTATCATTCACCGCAGCAGCAGTCGTTCCCGCTCTCGCTTACAGCCGTCAGCTCTCTGAGACACTCCAAAGCCAGCTGCACGCCTTGCTCGGAAACAGAGTAGTGCATCCACTTGCCCTCTTTCCTGCCGACCACAAGCCCGCTGTCGCAGAGTATCTTCATGTGGTGAGAAAGCGTCGGCTGGCTCAGGTTCATCTCTTCAAGGAGATGGCAGGCACAGCGCTCGCCGCCCTGCAGCAGCCTGAATATCTGCACTCGGTTTTCGTCGCACAAGGCTTTGAAGATAACTGTTATCTGCTTGTTTGACAGCTCCATTTCGCTCACCTCATATTGATGATTTTCTATATTATAGCACACGCATTGAAATTTGTCAATGGGCTTTACGAAAAATCCTTCTGCGCGGTAAAAGTCCGGCACAATGTTATTTATTTATATTTTTTAAAATTAACAATATATTTAATTTAATTTTTTGTGGAAAGTATTGCATTTTTTCAAAAGACGTGATATATTATTGGTATTGACGTTTATACATCGTTTTATTTGTCTTTTTTGACAGAAAAATTATATGGAGGAGTAAACATGAAGTTGAAAAACAGGCTGATCTCAGCCGCAGCCGGCGCAGTCTTAGCACTGAGCCAGGCAGCTGTCTTTATCCCGTCTGTCCATGCCGCAGACGAGATCAATGACGCTATCGCCAATTCTTCCGGCGTCAAGTACGACTTCGCACGGGCATTGCAGTATTCTATGTATTTCTACGATGCGAATATGTGCGGAGATGACGTCGAGGGGAACAACAGGTTTGAATGGAGAGGTGACTGTCACACCTACGATGCAAAGGTGCCGCTCCATCCCATCGACAACTGGGAGGGCGTGAACCTCACCTCAGCGCAGATCTCCAAGTACAAGGACATCCTTGATCCCGACGGCGACGGATATGTAGATGTGGCCGGCGGATTCCACGATGCGGGCGACCACGTTGAGTTCGGTATGCCCGAGAACTATGCCGCTTCAACAGTCGGCTGGGGTTATTACGAATTCCGCGATTCTTACATCGATATCGGCGAGCAGGATCACATCGAGACTATTCTCCGTCACTTCAACGACTACCTCATGAAGTGTACGTTCCTTGACAAGAACGGCGATGTAGTCCTTCACTGCTATCAGGTAGGCGACGGTGACATAGATCATAAGTTCTGGAATTCTCCCGAAATGGACGAGATGGGCAGATCTGCATTCTTCCTCACCCCCGACAAGCCGCAGACGGATTACGCTGCTTCTGCTGCCGCTTCCCTCGCTATCAACTACCTGAACTTCAAGGACACCGACAAGAAGTACGCCGAGCAGAACCTCAAGTATGCTAAGGCGCTCTTCAAGTTCGCCATGGATCATCCCAAGGAGCTCTCCGACAACGCTGACGGTCCTAAGGGCTACTACAAGTCTCAGAAGTGGGAAGACGATTACTGCTGGGCTGCCGCATGGCTCTACAAGATAACCGGTGACCATACGTATCTTGAAGAGATCTATCCCAACTACGACTACTATGCAGCTCCCTGCTACGTTCACTGCTGGAACGACGTATGGGGCGGCGTACAGTGCGTACTCGGCGAGATCTGCAGAGACACTCCCTTCACCAAGGGCGAATACGTATATCCCGATTTCATCGACGAATTCAAGAAGGCTGCAAACAAGAGCCCCTATGAGGAAATGAACTGCTGGGCTTCCGTCGAGAAGGCTATCAACACCTACATGACCGGCGGCATCGGCAAGGTAACTCCTCAGGGTTACTGGTGGCTGGATACATGGGGCAGCGCTCGCTACAACACTGCCGCACAGCTCGTGGCTCTCGTATACACCAAGTACAACGGCGACAAGCCGAACAAGTACAGCGACTGGGCTAAGGGTCAGATGGAATACCTCATGGGTAACAACGACATCACTTACCTTGAGCGTATAGATGCAAACGCAGAAGCCGAAAAGAACGGCGAGCCCAAGCCCTGGAGCGAGGACGAGCTCCACGGAAGCAGATGCTTCATCGTAGGCTACAACGAGGATTCCGTAAAGTATCCTCACCACAGAGCAAGCTCGGGTCTTACCAAGTGTGAGGATCCCGATCCCCAGAGATATGTTCTCTTCGGCGCGCTTGCAGGCGGTCCCGACAACGCGGACGGACACAGAGACATAACCAAGGACTGGACCTACAACGAAGTTACCATCGACTACAACGCTGCATTCGTAGGTGCCAGCGCTGCACTTTACAAGTACTACGGCACTTCCGACATGGCTCCCACCAAGAACTTCCCGCCCAAGCCTACATTCACAGGCTCTAACGGCGAATCCGGAAGCGATACCTGCTGGGTAACTGCCTGCGGTATCGACGACCTCAACGCAGACGGTGCAGGTGTCACCAAGGTTTCTCTCTACGTAATGACAGGCTCCACCAAGAAGGTCGAAGACCTTTCGGTACGTTACTACTTCAGCACCAAGGGCATGAAGAACCCGAGCAACGTCACCGTTTCCGAGCTTTACGATCAGGGACTTATCAAGGCGAGAAGCGTTGAACAGACC
>CAMVIL010000067.1 GCA_947167535.1 uncultured Ruminococcus sp.
CCCTGCGTATACCACAAGGTCAGCCTTTTCCTCGATGAGCGCATCAGTTACCGCGCGGGTATAAGAGGCGGTGTCGGCAAAATCCTTGCGCGGGATGACCCGTGTCTTGATGCCGTTTTTCTCCGCCCTCTCGAGGGCGTAAACGCCTTCTTTAGAGGAGATGACGCAGGTTATCCTGCCCTCCTTGATGATACCCTCGTTCTGCGCGTCGATGAGCGCCTGAAGATTTGTTCCTCCGCCTGAAACGAGTACGCATATATTCTTCATGTCTGTTATGTTCCTTCCGATCACTTGTAGAAATTAAACCCGCGTATGATAACCCCCGCCGCTATCAGCATAACGCCGACAACAGCACCGAAGATCATCTGAACTTTCCTGAACCTGATCTCCGAGTCGGGGAAGATCCTGTCCGGACGCTTGCGCTCGTAAACTATCTTCACGCTGTCGCCCTCGCCCAGCTTGCAGACCTTGTCCTCATCGCAGGCGAAGTCGTAAAGGCACGCCTTCATCTCGGTCTCCCCTGCTTTGAAGCTCACCACGGGACATTTGACTTTCTTCTCGGGCTCGCCGTTTTTGGGAAGCTCCTTGATCTTTTCAACGACAGCTTCCGTCTTTGCGAACTTCTTGTTCCGGGTCCGTTTTATCATCGCGGATACAAAAAGATACAGCAAAACGAGCAGACCGAGTGCTATCATAAACAAGCTGATAAGCTCCGGCGAAACATTCATCAGCCGTCACCTCTCAATCAAAATTGTCCGTTTTATTGTACAGTTATCAGCAGATGATAACGCCCTCGTCGCTTTCAACGAGCTCACCGAGAACGTAAGCCTTCTCGCCTGCGGCGTTAAGGATCTCAACTGCCTTGTCTGCGTCGTTCTTGTCAACGACTACGGTCATGCCGACACCCATGTTGAAGGTGTTGAACATATCTCTCTCGGGGATCTTGCCGGTCTCCATGATAACGTTGAAGATGGGCAGTACCTGAACATCGTTTCTGGCGATCTTGGCAGACAGACCGTCGGGGAGCGATCTCGGGATATTCTCATAGAAGCCGCCGCCTGTGATGTGGGAGATGCTCTTTACAGTCACCTGTTCGATCAGGCTCATGATCGGCTTTACATAAATGCGGGTAGGAGTCAGCAGAACGCTTCCGAGAGGAGCGCCCAGATCAGCATTATGACGGGCAAGGTTCTGCTCGTTTACGGTAAACACCTTGCGGACCAGCGAGAAGCCGTTGGAGTGTACTCCGCTGGAAGCGATAGCGATCATAACGTCGCCTGCCTTCTGGGTGTCGGGCTTTATCAGCTTGTCGCGGTCAGCGATACCTACCGAGAAGCCTGCGAGGTCGTACTCGTCCTCGGGCATAAGACCCGGATGCTCTGCGGTCTCGCCGCCGATGAGCGCGCAGCCCGCCTGAACGCAGCCCTCTGCAACGCCGGATACGATCTCTGCGATCTTCTCGGGGATGTTCTTGCCGCAGGCTATGTAGTCAAGGAAGAACTGAGGCTTTGCGCCGCAGCAGATAATGTCGTTGACACACATAGCCACGCAGTCGATACCGACTGTGTCATGCTTGTCCATCAGGAAAGCGATCTTGATCTTGGTGCCGACGCCGTCGGTGCCGGAAACCAGCACGGGACGGTTGATGCCCGTGAGGTCGAGCTCGTAAAGTCCGCCGAAGCCGCCGATGCCGCTGATGCAGCCAGCGTTCATCGTGCGGGCAACATACTGCTTCATCAGTTCAACGGATCTGTAACCTGCGGTAACGTCTACGCCCGCGTCCTTGTAGCTGTCAGAAAAACTTTTCATCAGTGATAATTCCTTTCTTACTGTACGTTTTTTTGTACGGTTGTATATTGAAAATTTGTCTCAATAAACGAGCAAAGCGGCAGAGCGTAAAGCGCGCGCTGCCGTTATGTGATCTTTATCTTAAAGAGCCGCGATCTGCTCCTGAAGCGCCTTGTCCTTAGCGACAACGCCCTCGACCATTTCGCGCTTAGCCGCCTCAAGCTGTTCGCTGAGTTTCTCATCGGAGAGTGCCAGCATCTCGATAGCGAGGACTGCGGCATTCTTGGCGCCGTTTACTGCAACGGTAGCAACGGGTATCCCCGACGGCATCTGAACGGTAGCCAGCAGTGCGTCAAGACCCTCGAAGGTAGACTTTATCGGGATACCGATGACAGGCAGCGTAGTGTTGCCCGCGATGACGCCCGCAAGGTGAGCCGCCATTCCCGCAGCGCAGATTATCACGCCAAAACCGTCAGCCTTTGCGTTCTTCGCAAAATCCGCTGCCAGCTCGGGAGTACGGTGAGCACTCATCACTCGACATTCAAACGGCACGCCATATTTTTTAAGCTCGGTCAGAGCGTTCTTCACTACGGGAAAATCGCTGTCGGAGCCCATTATTACTGCGACCTTTTTCATATTATTCCTCCATATAACAATTAGCAGACACGGTGCTGTGACAATAAAAAACGGCAGTCATTCAGAGCTGCCGCATAAAATATCCCGATCGCAGCCGCGTTTGCAGTCTTACATATATATTTTACAATATTTCGTCGGGAATTTCAACAGATTTTGATATAAAATTTGTTACCTAATTGTTACAGAGAGTTGTTCAGATTATACAAACTTTAATATATTATATATTATAGATAATACCCCTCAGGATAAAGCCTGTCTCCCGAGGAATAGGGTATCTCCTCGGTCTCTGTTTCAGGGACGGTCTTGTCCAGCGAATCCGCAAGCTTCTGCCTGCCGTCGGCGTCGAGGGCCGCAAAGGCTGCCGCCGTGCCCTTTGCCCCCATGCGCAGCGGAAGATCTCTGCCGTTGACGCTCCTGCCCATCATAATCATCACCTCACAAACAGATCTTGTACACGTATCTCGATCACTATTCTCCCCGCCCTGGCGAAAAATATACAGCACAAAAACTATTTCCGCGGAAATAACATTGACAAAACCGCCGCCGCATGGTAAAATTAATTTGAAATACACACGGAGGAAACGACATGGAAGGGTTATACGAGATATCAACTATACGCAGCATAATGGAGCGTCACGGCTTTTCCTTCTCGAAAAAGCTGGGACAGAATTTTCTGATAAATCCTTCGGTTTGTCCGAGGATAGCCGAGATGGGCGGCGCCGACAAGGGCGTCGGGGTCATCGAGGTCGGAACGGGAGTCGGGGTGCTCACCCACGAGCTGGCGAAGCGTGCCGACAAGGTGTGCGCCGTCGAGCTGGACGAGAGGCTGATACCCGTCCTCGAAGAGACTCTAGCCGAACATAACAATGTAAAAATATTCAACGACGATATCCTGAAGATCGACCTCAAGAAACTCATCGCCGAGGAGATGCAGGGGCTCCGCGTGGTGGTCTGTGCAAACCTGCCCTACTACATCACCTCGCCTGTAATAATGAGGCTGCTAGAGGAGCGGCTTCCCATAGACGCGGTGACTGTCATGGTGCAGAAGGAAGCGGCAGCGAGACTGACGGCTCAGTGCGGCACCCGCGAGAGCGGAGCAGTCACATTTGCGGTCAGATATTTTTCCGAGCCGAAGCAGCTGTTTCAGGTGTCTCGGGGAAGCTTCTTCCCTGCTCCCAACGTCGACAGCGCGGTTGTAAGGTTCGACATCAAGCAAGCTCCGCCGCAGACAGCCGAGGACGAGAAGTGGTTCTTCCGCGTAGTTCGTGCGGCATTTCAGCAGCGGCGAAAGACGCTATGCAACTCGGTTTCCGCGACGTTAGGGGTCAGCAAATCAGCGGTATCGGAAGCCGCAGTTTCGGCAGGACTCGATCCCGCCGTCCGCCCCGAAGCGATGACTATGGAGCAGATGCTCCGCTTCGCTTCGGAACTCAAATCCAAAGCAAATATATAACTGTACAAAAAAAGAGACTACAAACCGCAGTCTCTTTTTTGTTATGATATAATTATTTTATCACTTGATCTTAGCCTTCTTGGCAGCACTCCATGCACCCTTGTAAACGGTCTTGCCGACCTTCTTGTATGCACAAACTCTTGCGTAGTAGGTCTTGCCGCTCTTGAGCTTGGTGATGGTCTTGGAAACGGCAGCAGCCTTCTTTACAGTGTAGGTCTTGGGGCTCTTCTTGAACTTCTTGTCGAGAGAGATCTGGATCTTGTAGCCGTCTACCTTGCCCGCGGACTTCTTCCATGTCAGCTTAGCGGTGCCCTTCTTGGCAGCAGCAAACTTCTTGGCGGCAGCCTTTGCGGGCTTGATGATGAAGCTTCCGTTCTTGGAATCGCAGTAGTCACCCTTACCCTTAACTGTAACGGTAGCCTTGCCGCAGTTCTTGTTGTTCTTGTAGGATACGGTATAATCGGTGCCCTTCTGATTTCCCATTCTCCCCTCCTCCTTGCGACAGCTTTCGCACAGCGCACGCGTTATAATGTCTTTGCTATTTTATTCTCAGTTGTAAGGAAGTGCAAAGGCATGAACATTTTAAAGGATCACATCAGCCGCAAGACCGCCGCAGCTTCACAGCGCGGGGAACATCTGCCCGACAGCAGGGCAAGGGAGTACATAAGCCGATGCCTGCTGGCGGCAGCAGCCTGCTTTGTCTGCACATTCGGGCGCATGGTAGGTTTTCCGTCCTACATCAACGTAGCGGTATGCGCCGTCTGCGAGAGCTTTTCTCCCGCAGCACTCCTTGGTGCGGCGGTATGCTGTGCCATACGCGGGAGCATCACGGGACAAGCCGTCCAGCTGGGTTCGATGCTGGCGATCACGGCGCTGAATGTGTTCTTCCCCAATTACAGCAAGGACGGCGACCCCGTCAGGCTCTCACTCTCGACGGCGGCTATAACGCTCCTGCTCAGCTGTATCGCCAGCGCCGCCGATATGAGCGAGTTCAACGTCTCCATGAGGATGATATCCTCTCTGCTGTCTGCCTGCATAGTCTACGCCGCCGCGTTTATCGGCGGGCAGCTGAGGACAGGCTCGGCGGTAAAGGTGCGCGGACTGAATGCGGTGTATCTGGCAATGATCTACATGACTGCGGCGGCTACCCTCTGCTCGGTGAGCATCGGGCCATTCAACGCCGGAAGAGTCCTCGCCTGCACTGCGATACCCGCCGCCGCGAAAAAGCGCAGAGCCGCCGGCGGTGCGGTGATGGGTGCCCTCAGCTCCGTATCGGTGATGATGTGCAGCTCGGCGTTGGCGGGCAACACCATGCTGCTGGCAGCCGCGGGTCTTATCTGCTCCGCCTTCTGCGACCTCGGGCGTGTGGTGCCGGCTATCGCCTTCATGCTGTCGGCAGCGGCGGCACTGGCGACGTCGGGACTCAACTCCGACACCTTCAATATGCTGGCGGACATCATCGCGGGAGCGGTGATATTCACGGCGATACCCTACAACCTTTTCTCAAAAATGATGTCCAAGTTCCTGTTTCTCGGCTCTGCAGCGGACAACGCGGGGCAGACCGCTTCCTCACGCCTGACCTTTGCGGCAATGACCATCACCGATATCCGCAAGCGTCTGGCGCTGATCTCCGACACCGTCGAGGCAAGAGCAGAAGATCCCGACCTCGCCGACCGTGTCATGCCGCAGCTGTGCGAGGAATGCAGGCTTTTTGATGAGTGCAGAAAAAACGGCTGCGCCAAAAATCTCACCCGACAGATACGGAACGGCAGCGGCGCCCCGACGGCAGTAGGCTGCATACGCGCCGCCGAGCTTCCCAAGCTTATCAAGATCTGCCGCGAGAGCCAGCTTGCCGACCGTGCCGAGGCTGTGCGCATGAAAGAGCTGAGGCTTCTGCTTCGCGAGCAGCTGGGCACCATGTCCGACCTGCTCAACGACCTTTCTTTCCGGCTGTCGCGGCGGCGGGAGATAGACGTCAAACTGTCTGCAGCGGCGAAGAATTACTTCGAGCGGCTGGACTTTACGGGCGTGCGAGCCTGCGTCTACACCGACGAAAGTCTCGGCAGGCACGTCGAGGTGTACCTCAGCGGAAGCTTTGAGCAGCAGGCGCTCTCGGTGACGGCCGGACTCTGCCGCGCACTGGAGCTTGACCTCGAGCTACCCGGAGTCACCGCTGCGGGCAGCATAACCAAGCTGGAATTTGACGAAACAGCGCCCTTTGAAGCGAACTTCGGCAGTTACTCGGCGGCGGGCTCGTCCCTCTGCTCCGGAGACGCCGTCGAGACCCTCGGCTGCTCGGCAGGCGAGAAATACGTGCTCATCTCGGACGGCATGGGCAGCGGCAAACGCGCTCAGCTGGATTCTCAGATATCTCTACAGCTTGCCTGCAGGCTGCTCCGCTCGGGGGTATCCATGTCAACGGCTCAGCGGCTGATAAACTCGGTGCTGGGGGTCAAGGACTGGGAGGAGAGCTTTGCGACCCTAGATCTGCTTAGGCTCGACCTGTTCGCGGGGCGGGCTGAGTTTCTGCGCTCTGGGGCGGCTCCCGCTTACCTTATCCGTGACGGCGGCGCCGTGAGGATAGAGTGTGATTCTTTCCCTGCGGGGATACTCGTGAGCTGCGATCCCGACGTATACAGCTGCAAGCTTTTTGACGGCGACATCATAATCATGACCACCGACGGCGCTCCCGAGGACATCTGCGAGCGTGCGTTGGGACTATGCTCCGAAGACCCCGACGCCGAAGCTGAACAGCTCGCCTTCAGGCTCGGCTCGTCCTGCGTCGGCAGAGG
>CAMVIL010000068.1 GCA_947167535.1 uncultured Ruminococcus sp.
GCCACGTTGACCACGGCAAGACCACTCTTACCGCTGCTATCACCAAGACCCTCGCAATGAAGGGTCAGGCTCAGTATGAGGCTTATGACATGATCGATAAGGCTCCTGAGGAGAGAGAAAGAGGTATCACAATCAACACCGCTCACGTTGAGTATGAGACTGACGCTCGTCACTATGCTCACGTTGACTGCCCGGGACATGCTGACTATGTAAAGAACATGATCACCGGTGCTGCTCAGATGGACGGTGCTATCCTCGTTGTTGCTGCTTCTGACGGCCCTATGGCTCAGACAAAGGAACATCTCCTTCTTGCTCGTCAGGTTGGCGTTCCTGCAATCGTTGTATTCATGAACAAGGCTGACCAGGTTGACGATCCTGAGCTGCTCGAGCTCGTTGAGATGGACATCCGTGACCTGCTCTCCAGCTATGACTTCCCTGGCGATGATACTCCTATCATCATCGGTTCTGCTCTGGCTGCACTCGAGGCTCCGGACGATATCACCAACGAAGCTTACAAGCCGATCATCGATCTGATGAACGCTGTAGACGAGTTCATTCCTTCTCCTGAGAGAGACGACGCTAAGCCCTTCCTGATGCCTATCGAGGATACTATGACCATCTCCGGCCGTGGTACCGTTGTTACCGGTAGAGTTGAGAGAGGCCGCCTGAACGTTAACGAGCAGGTTGAGATCGTTGGTCTTTCCGATGAGAAGCAGACCACTGTTGTTACCGGTCTTGAGATGTTCAGAAAGACTCTGGACTTCTGTGAGGCTGGCGATAACGTAGGCGCTCTGCTCCGTGGTATCACCAGAGACCAGGTTGAAAGAGGACAGGTTCTCTGCAAGCCCGGTTCCATTCACCCCCACACCAAGTTCTCCGGTCAGGTTTACGTTCTGAAGAAGGAAGAGGGCGGCCGTCATACTCCTTTCTTCAACAACTACAGACCTCAGTTCTATTTCAGAACTACCGACGTTACCGGCGTTATCACTCTTCCTGCTGACAAGGAAATGTGCATGCCTGGCGATAACGTACAGATGGACGTTGAGCTCATCACTCCTATCGCTATTGAAGAGGGTCTGCGTTTCGCTATCCGTGAGGGTGGCAGAACCGTAGGTTCCGGCGTTGTTACTGCTATCAACGAGTAATTAATACTCTTAATAGAAGAAAGCGGAAGTCGTAAGGCTTCCGCTTTTTTTGTGCTTATATATGTTTTTTTCAGGTGTTGTGCTCGGCTGCGAACTGCTCGAAGTCCTCGGCGGGCATGGGTTTTGAGAAGTAGTAGCCCTGGAACATGGCACAGCCCATGTCCGACAGCTGTCTGTACTGCTGTTCCGTCTCGACGCCCTCGGTCAGCGAGAGAATGTTCAGGTCGTCGGAGAGCCTGATGACGTTCTTGATGATGGTGTTCGCTTTCTCCTCGTCGTCGGACTGGGAGAGGAACTTCATGTCTATCTTCAGCACGTCGACTGGCATATCCTTGAGCATATTCAGCGACGAGTAGCCGCTTCCGAAGTCGTCCATCTCGACGATGAAGCCGTCCTTTCTGAGCTCGGCGAGGGTCGCCATTCGCTCTGCGGAGTCGGTCATCATCACCGTCTCGGTGATCTCGATCCGAAGCTTCGAGGGCTCGATGCCGAACTCCTCCACCAGCTGTCTGATCTCGGCGGTGACGTCGAAGAAGTAGAAGTCCTTCGGCGAAATGTTCACCGAGATGAACATATCCTTGCAGATGCCTTTCCAGCCCGAAAGTATCTCGCAGGCGCACCGCCAGATGTGACGGTCGACTTCCACTATCATGCCGTTCTTCTCAAAGACGGGGATGAAGGACGCGGGGGACATAAAGCCGAACTCGGGGTGTATCCACCTCGCCAGCGCCTCGGCGCCGACTACCCTGCCCGAGCGGTCGGTGATGGGCTGGAGGTAGGGACGAATCTGCATCTGCGCCAGCGCCTCGGGGAGCACAGCGGAGATCTTCTGATCCCAGAGCACCTTCTCCCGCACCTTGGCGTCGTAGTAGACGATGTGGGTCTTGTACTCGTCGGTGATCCTCGAGAGGGAGAGGTGCGCTCGGTCGAACATGACCGAGATATCGGTAGAGCGGTCGGTGATCTCATAGACGCCGAGATGTATCAGCAGGTGGTGCTCCACACTGCCGTCGGTGACGATAAATCCCGACAGCTCCTTGTCGGCGCGCTCCGCATTGAAATCCTCCTCTGGCAGGATGACGCCGAAGGTATCCCCTGCCAGCCTTCCGTACAGGCACTTTTCGTTGAAGTGGGTCTGCATCATGTTCGCCACCTGCTTGAGAGCTATGTCTCCGAAGGCGGAACCGAAGATGTCGTTGACTATCTTGAAATTCTTGATGTCGACAAATATCGCAAGGTAACGGGTGTCGGTGTTCTCGTCCAGCATCTTTCTTATGCGGTAGAAGAGATACTGCTTGGTGTACAGCCCCGTGAGGCTGTCATGGGTGGAGCTGTAAAGCTCCCGCTTTACCCTGAGTTCCTCCTCGGTGATGTCGCGTATCGTCAGGAACGACCCCGCCAGATGCTTTTTGTCGGCGCTCACCGAGCGGTTGGTGATGACGTAGAATCTTGCGTCGTCACCGGTGCCGATGGTCTTTTTCTCCGACCAGTCGGACCGTATGTACTCGCGGTCTCCGAAGATGCTCCGAAGAGAGTCGGGGACTCTCTCCAACTCCTTGTCGGTAAGGTCCAGCATATCAAGAGCCTTTCTGTTCGCCCAGATACATCTTCCCATAGGGTCGTAAACGAACAGCGCGTCGTTCATGTTTGAAGCGATGTCCGAAAGCATTCTGTCCAGAAGCCTCAGCGGACGGTAGTAGATGGAGAAGTAGAAAACCAGCAGTCCCACACAGCTTATACCTATCATCGAGCGGTCGATTGGGGTGCGGGAGAAGATGTAGAAGGCCTGCCAAACGCCCGCTGTCAGTATCGAGATGAGCAGTACGGTGTAGCGTTCCCTGTATATCCTCGCCGTCCTGAACGCCGCTATCGTAAAGATGAGTATTACGCAGGTCAGCGTGCCGTAATCCACGATGCGGTGTATAGTCTGTCCGAAGTGGGGCACCAGCCTGTAATATGGCGAGCCCTCGACCATTATCTTCTCCACGTCGAAAGCGTGCCCGAAGATGATATTCGCTATCATCTGCACCGTATCGGCAGCCAGTGCCAGATACACTATCGTAGGCTTCTGGGTGCCGTCGCCTATGCCCTGACAGTACCGGTCGGTAAACCGTATCAGCGCGAACATGACCATGTTCATGCCGAGAAAATAGATGTAGAATCCCACGATGGAGAGGGTCTCGTATTTTGAACAGATGATAACAAGATTTCCCGCCACCGGCGGTATGAGCGAGCAGCAAAGCAGCGCCACCGTCCCGCCTATCGCTCTCTTGGACCTGCGCGCCAACACGATACAGACCATCTGGATTGAGATAAGCAATATAAAAACAAGTGAAAAACCTACCCTTGGGTTCATAGATCTTACTTCCTTTGCCGAAATGTAAGCCCACGCAATACCGCTTTAGATGCGGCGATGCGCAAAGCACGATCCATTTATATAACAGATTAATATTACAAAAAAATTTCCTATTTTTCATTATAGCACATATGTTCTTGACAATGATATGTCTTTGTGATAACATAGAAAGCAAAATTTTATACATAAGTTAAAATAAATTTTGCAACAAAGAAGCTATATTGCAATGATTATGAGCGTTTTTGCAATTGCAATCGGTCTTCATTTATAGTATCATGTTATAGGAGTTGAATAAAAAATATGATCATGAGTGAAACATCTTGTCAGTTTCGCTAAAACGATGGGTATGAGCAAAAGCTCACGGGGAGTTTTTGCGACGCTTTTTTTATTTCAGGAGGAATATGAAATGTCAGATATGTTAAGAAGAATGACCGCATTCGGGTCGGCTGGACTTATAATGTCCACCGCACTCACCGCAGCGCCTTACAGCTTAGTGGCTGAGGCGGCGACGACTCTGAACACCCGCGACCCCTGGTGCGCCAATGATGACGTAAACCGCTGGGAGTCCGAGCACTTCCAGTTCATCTGGGGCAAGACGGGTGCGGATTCGGGCAAGGTGACTCAGTCCTTCCTTGAGGAGAACGCCAAGAACCTCGAGGCCTGCTGGGACGTTTACATGAACGACCTGCACATGGAGCCGCCCACCCAGTCCACAAACACCCGCCTGCGTGACGGCAAGCAGTACAAGGTCAACATCTACATTTCGGGCACCGGCATCTCCCACTTCCCTGACGACTGGGCGTGGATGGGCTACGACAATCAGGGCTACGCTTTCATGTTCTGCTGCGTGGGCGCTATGCAGAATTCTCCCAATCCCTCGTGGGTGCTTCCTCACGAGTTCGGCCACGTCGTTACAGGACACCAGCTGGGCTGGAACAACAACAAGTATGTGGGAGCCCTGTGGGAAGCCATCGGAAACTGGTTCCGCGAGCAGTACCTCTACTCCGACTACTACAAGCCCTGGGCGAACGTTTCCGGCACCACCGATTATTTCGAGACATACCACAAGAATCTCTGCTTCACTCCCATCATCGGGCGTGACAACTACGCTGCGTGGCTCTTCCTTCAGTATCTCACCGAGAACCCCGACAGCCTTCCCGGCTACGGCAGCAGCTTCGTGAAGGACCTCATGCAGCAGGGTCAGGTGGACGAGTACCCCTACCACGAGATAGAGCGCCTTTCGGGTGCCGACATAAAGGAGACCCTCGGCAACTACGCCAAGCGTCTGGCGACTCTCGACTTTGCCCACAAGAGCGAGTATCAGAGACGCCAGCAGGAGCTCTTCGACCGCGGCGAATGGAACTGGGGCGAGATATATACTCTCCTCGAGAAGAGCACCAAGGCTGAGGATTTCTACACCGTACCCACCGAGCGTGCGCCTCAGCAGTTCGGCGTGAACGTCGTTCCGCTTGAGGTAACGGGCAACAAGATAAGCATCACCCTCAAGGGTCTGACTGATATCAAGGGCGCAGACTGGCGCGCCTGCATCGCTGTGGAGGGCCGCGACGGCAAGACCCGCTACTCCGACCTCTTCAAATCCGGTGAGACCATGACCATGGACTTCGGCAGCAATGACACCGCCGCTTACCTGACGGTAACTGCCACTCCCGACTCCGATACATGGCAGCAGTACGGCGTGCAGTATATGTTCAGCGAGGGCGAGTTTGACGAGAACCACGCGCCTTTCCTCGGCAAGAACCGCTATCCTTACGGCGTTACCATCAAGGGCGCAGGCATAAAGCAGTTCCGCAGCGGCGTCAACGAGTCCTCCGGCAGGAGACACTCCAACGGCGGCGGCTTCGTAGCCAGCACGGCAAAGGTGGATGATTCCGTCTATGTCGGCAAGGACGCTAGAGTTCTGGGCTGGGCTACCGTCAAGGGCAACGCAAGGATAGAAGACCATGCTATCGTCACAGGCTCCGCAGAGGTCTCGGGCAATGCAGTCGTGAAGGGTCACGCTGTCGTTGCGGAGAGAGCTAAAGTTAAGGACAACGCCATCGTCGGCGACTATGCAGGCGTCATGGGCGAGTCTGTCGTCTCCGACAACGCCCGCGTGCTCGAGAGCGGACTTGTGTTCAACAACTACAACGTAAGCGGCAACGCCACCGTCAAGGGCGTGGCATACGGACTAGCCAGAGGCAGCGCCTCGGGACAGGCTATCCCCGACGGCGACTACTACGATGACACGGGAAGAAATCTGCAGAAGGGCGCCATCTACGGCTGGGCAAGCTTTGAAGGCTACGCTCTCAACCGCCCCTACACCGACGGTCAGTATGCAGGACTTGAATTCGATACCAACAGCACATACACAGCCGCCGACACCTACACCTCCACCTACGGCGTGCACTTCGGCACCCCCGCATGGGACAGCAAACGCACCAGCGCAAACGGCGTGCTGACCTTCAACAGCAGCAGCTACATGGTGGGCGACAGCTCCTATGCCGCTCTGCACGACGCGGACTATCAGACTGCGGTGCTGCTCAGGGACAACCGAAAGAACACCATCTTCCGCTTCGGAGACGATAAGAAGTATATGACCCTCACCGCCGAGAACGGAAGCTTCACCTTCTCCATCGACAACGGAAACGGCGTGCAGTCTGTAAAGGCTGAGAACGCCTACACCGCAGGCCGCTGGGCGACCGTCAGCGTGATACTGAACGGCGACAACGCAAAGCTCGTGGTAAACGGCGGAAACGGTGCAAAGACTGCGACTGCGACCATCACGGCTGACCCCGTCGATGTTATCAGCGACGACGCGTCTTACCTCATCGCGGACGGCATGAACGGCTCGATGGACTTCTTCAGAGTGAACTTCAAGGAAGTTGCCGAGCCTAACTACTACTACACCGAATCGGAAAATATCTCTGCCGAAGCCGATTACCCCAAGGTGACAGGCGTTGAGTACAGCGAGCAGTACCACCAGATAAGATTCAGATGGTCGCCCGTTGACGGTGCCACAAACTACGGCATCGCTGTATATCTGGCGGGCAAGTGGAGAGTCCAGACTCAGGATATCCCCGCTTCCACCACCACCTACACCACCCCCAAGACCCTGACCCCCTGCAAGACCTACAAGGTCGCCATCGCGGCTAAGGTGAACGGCGAGTG
>CAMVIL010000069.1 GCA_947167535.1 uncultured Ruminococcus sp.
CCTGCATATCAAAGGGCTTTGTGATGTAATCTGCCGCGCCGTCAAGGAGCAGCTCAACCTTGTGTGAAACTTCGGCTTTGGCGCTTACCACGATCACGGGGATATCCTTTATCTTAGGCAGAAGCTCCTCGCCCGTTAATCCGGGGAGCATGAGATCAAGCAGTATAAGATCGGGGTGAGCTTTGGGCAGAAGCAGCAGCGCCTCAGTTCCCGAATATGCGCAGCTTACCCGATATCCCTCGTTCTGCAGCGCTTCCGAAAGCATTTTGCTTATGTGCTGGTCGTCGTCTATTATCATTATGTTTGGCATGGTCTCACCTCATGTAGAATCATCTGTAAATCCTGACGGTCACTCCGCCGTCGGCGCCGTCTACCGTCGCAGTCAGCGGCAGTTCCTCCCATTCGGCGAGAAGGGCGCTGTCGGTCACCAGCTTCGGATGCCAGCCTTCATCGTCGTGTATGCTGTTGTCTATGAAAATGCGGCAGCTTTCGCCGCCGCAGTCAGTGCCTTCAAGCATATATCTCGCCGACAGAGTACACTCTCCCGTCAGAAGGTCGGTCTTCTGGGTGTCGATACCTCCCGTCAGCACACGTCCGGTGAAAAGCTCACCGTATGCTCTGCCGGAAAACGGTACCATCACCACTTCGGTGCGGCGTCCCCGGACGCCGATGCCGTCGTGACATTTTACTTCTATCGTAAGTATAAGCTGTTTCATGTTATGTCCTTACCCGAGCCTTGATTCCTCGATGCATATGAGCCGTGCCTGATCAGGCGAAAGACCTGTCGCCAAGACTACATCGTCAGCGCTGCCGCCATCGCGTACTATACGGCGGGCTTCATAAAGCTTCTCGATAAGCTGATCGTCGAAGGGCGCTTCGTCCGCGGTGTCGTCAGACTGGAAGTTGATACGCTCTTCCTCAACGACCAGCGGTCTGTTCATGACTCTCGCGTTGATAGCCATGACATACTCGCCCAGAAATCCCAGAAATGCCAGCTGAACGCCGCCCAGAAAGAACTGTCCGATGGTAGCGGGAGCAGAGCCTGCCGAGAAGTCGTTCCACTTGACCAGCTTCAGTATCAGGTATATGATGCCCACAAGGAAGCTGGCTGCCGAAACAAGGAAGCCAAAGTAGGTAGCAAGGCGCAGACCCGCTTTGGTGTAGCTGGTGAAGCCTATCATCGCGGCGTCGTACAGTGTGAAGAAGTTGTTGTGCGTCTTGCCGGCACGTCTCTTGGGCTGTTCGTATTCTATCTCCTTGCGCTCGGGACCGAACTCTGCCACCATGCCGCGGATATACGGCTGTGTGTCGTGCATATCGCGCATTGTATCGACAAAGCTCTTGTCGTAAAGTCCGAAGCCTGTGAACTGCTCGATCTGATCGCAGCGGCTCATGCGCTTGATGGTCTTGTAGTAGACTCCGCGCAGGAAGTACATTATCGGGCTTTCCTTGCTCTTAGTCTTTACGCCTATGACTATCTTATAGCCTTTTTCCCACTCTGCGATAAACTTCGGTATCATCTCGGGGGGGTCCTGAAAATCCGCGCATATCGTCACGGTGCAGTCGCCCGTCGATTGCAGGATAGCGTGGAACGGACTGTTGAACTGTCCGAAGTTGGTGACATTGAAGATCGCCTTGACGTTCTTGTCCTCTGCGCAGATCTCGCGCATTATCTGTCTTGTGTTGTCCTGGCTCTTGTTGTCTATAAAGATTATCTCGTAATCATAAGCAGGGCACTTTTCTTTTATCACCTTGCGAACTGCATCGCAGATGGGCCTTGCGTTGTTTTCTTCGTTATAGCATGGTATGATAACGGAAATTTTCTTTTTCAAATCTGATTGCACCGCCTAATTCAATATTCATTATGATCTTCTGTATATCTGCGGGTGAATCCGCCGCACCGGCGCAGGGGTAATTGCCGGTATCCTCCGCCGAGGTGTAGCCGAAGCCGTAGGTCACAGCGATAAATCTGACGCCTGCCTGATCGGCACCTGCAGCATCGTTCTCGGTGTCGCCGATGAGCACTGTGTCAGGCTGCTCAGCCCCGAGGTCTTTCATGCAAAGCCGTATAAGGTCAGCCTTGGTGAGTTTTGCGCTCTCGTCAGCACCGAATACAGAGGTGATGTACCTGTCCAGCCCGAAATTGTGTATCAGCGGATCGGCAAATCGCTGAGGCTTGTTGGTGGCTACGCCTAACCCGAAGCCTTTGCCGTGAAGCTCGCGGCAAAGCTCTTCCATGCCGTCGTAATGCGAGGCGTGGAGCACCGCTCCTTCCTGATAGTATGCTCTGAAGACCTTGACCGCCTGCTGTGCCTGTTCTTCGTCACAGCCGCAGTTGTTCATGAACGACTTGTAAAGCGGCGGCCCGATAAACGAGCGAAGCTGCTGTTCCGAGAGGCGGGGCAGGTCAAGCTTTTCAATGGTGTACTCTACGCTTTCGATGATGCCCGCGCTGGTGTCAAGCAGCGTGCCGTCCAGGTCAAAAATAATATTCCTTATCAACTCTGATTATCTCCTGTAACAATATTGAACTCGTCCCCAAGTATCGATCTTTCGACCGCGGGGAAGTTTTTCGCCAGCAGACCGCTTATCTCCTGTGAATATCCGCCCGCCATTATGATAACGGCGCCGATATCTCCCTGCTTGAGGATTTCGGGACTCACTACGCTGAGATGTGTCGCTGGGGTGAGCTTGTTCTGCTTGAAATCTGCCGAATCAATAACAAATTCTATCTTGTCCGCCATGCCGAGCAGCGAAAGGTTTGCAAGCGCCTGATGCCCCGCGCCCCACGCAGCGACCTTCAGACCTCTCCTGCTGCAGCTGTCAAGGTAGCTGTGTACCTGTTTCCTGAGCTGCGAAAGGCGCTCAGTCATGCAGCTGACGTCAGTCTTTCTGCGCTTTCTGACCTCGGCGGAGATGATGTATCTGTACCATATCTCCTTTATCGAGACCACCTCGAACCCGTTGTTGTTCAGGAGATTTACCAGCGTGTCGGCGGTAAAGTATGAGAGGTGATCCTGTATGAACTCGGAATAAAGCGAGTTTTCCAGCATCATGTCAAAATTCGGCACCTCGACCAGCCCGCAGCCGTCGTCGGTGAGATTGCGTGCAATGCCCTGCAAAAACAGACCCGGCTCGGGTATGTGCTCGAGGAAATTCAGACAGAAAAATCCGTCATAAGGAGCCCCCTGAATATCAGTGGTGCTGCTCTCGACAAAGCCCTCGATAAGGTTAAGTCCCTCGGCCGCTGCCGACTTTACCGCATCGTGATCGTGCTCAAGTCCGTATACCTTAGCACCCGAGTTCATGGCCATTCTGAGATACTCTCCGTGGCCGCTGCCTATCTCGATGATCTTCTTTCCCTCAAGGCTGTATTTTTTGACCCATTCGCCGAACTGAGATACGCGGAACTGTGTCATTTCCTCGGAAACACCCGATGCGCGAATAACATCGCGGTAATAGGGGACGGGGGTCCCGACGGCCTGTACCAGACCGCAGCAGCTGCATTCGTGCAGGACGATGCTGACGCCGCGATCCTCGCTGACGTTTTCGCGAGTAGGGAAGAACTGCGCGCTTTTCGGCATATTTTCATAGACCAGCATTGCCTCGTTGGGAAGCATGGCTCCGCAGGCTCTGCATTTTTCAGACATTGCTCATTCCTCCGATCACGGTTCTGCTTTTATGCTCTCGGCGATCTCGCGTATGCCCTGCTTAAAGGTGAAGGCGGGCGAGAAGCCGGTGTCTCTTTTAAGTTTTGTAGTATCCGCGCCGAGGAACATCACGGCGTTGTCCGAATACTTCACCTCCCCGAGACGCGGTGTTACGTCGGGGGCTATCTCCTCAAAAAGCTCGTTTATGTACTCGTACAGCGGGCGCTGTACACCCTGTGAAACATTGTAGACCTCACCGCCGCGGCCTTTCTCGGCAAGCTGTATTATAGCCTCGGCAGCGTCAAAGGAGTACAGATAATCCCAGAGCTGTATGCCCTCTGTGTAAGGTATTGTCTCGCCCTTCAGCAGACCTCGCACCGTTTTGTCGATAAGGCTCTCGGTGGCGTCGTTGGGACCGTATACGCTGAAAAGTATCGGCCAGATGTGCCTGATCCCTTTGCGCTGGCAGAAGAGTCTGGTCATGCTCTCGGCGCACTGCTTTGCCATGCCGTAGCCGTTTTCGGGACAGCGTTCGTCGGTCTCTTTGACGGGATGATCCTTGCGTCCGTACTCTGCCTGAGAACCTGTCATAAGAAAGGTGGGGCAGCCGAGCCTGTCGCACAGTTCTGCGGCGTCGATAGCGTAGGCAACATTCTGTATCTGGAGCGAATAGTTATAGCGGTTGTCTACCTTCTCCACACCCGTCGAGCCGTCCCATGAAAGATGGAAAAACACATCGTATTTTTTTTCGCTGAGTCTGTCCGTGATGGTTTTGTAATCGTCCATGCCGCAGTCCACTATCTCAAGCAGAGGGTGGCCGTCGGGGAGATATTTTCTGCGGAAGGAGCCCGGACGTACCAACGCTGTGACGTTGATGTTCTTCTGCAGCAGCCGCCGCACAAGTGCGTTTCCGGTTACGCCTGTACCGCCTGTAACTATTACGTTTTTCATTATACACCTCGAAAAAAGTTATTATAAATGCTTGAAGTAGGGGTCGGTAGTCCAGTCGCCATCGCCGAATACCTCGGTGTAGGGTACGGGAACGGGCTTGCCCTGTATAGGCTTCTCGATGTACTTCTTTACCCAGTCAACGTTCTGTGCGAGGAAGCACTGGTCGTTGTGCTCGCCGAAATACTTAATGCTCATGCCGTTTTCGAGTATGGTCTTGAGGGGAGTATCAAAGATGTTGCCGATGGAGCAGTGGAAGTAGGGACAGGGCTGAACGTCGCCGTACTGTGTTACGGATACGAAGCCCTTAACGCCAACGCAGCCCATCTCCAGACCGTAGCCAGGGGTAAGGTGTGTGAACAGCTGATACTTCTTCTCCATCTCGCGCTCAAACGCCAGATCCTCGGCATTAATCATGCTCTCGTAGTGGCCTGCATAAGCGCCGACGGGCTTGGCGAAGGTGATGAATACTCCAAGACCCATGCCGTTGAAATGCTCAACGAACTTCTTGAACTCATCGGAGTGGAGACGCTGCTTGGTAACAACGGTCTGTATGTAAAGGGGCAGACCTATCCTCTGGCACTCCTCGATACCCTCGATGGCTCTCTTCCATGCGCCGGGCTTGCGGCGGAAGCTGTCGTGCTCCTCGGGGTCAAGGCTGTCGATGCTGAGCTGTATGCGGTCGATGCCGATCTCCTTCATATGCTCTGCCTTCTGGGCGAGGAGATAACCGTTGGAATCGCTGTTGATGAAGAATCTGTCGGGACCGATCGCTGCTACCAGCTCATCAAGATCGGGGAAGGTGGTAGGTTCGCCGCCCGAGATAACAAATCTCGCAAGACCCAGCTCGTCGGCCTGGTCGGCAAGCTTCTTTACGTCCGCAGGCGTAAGGCTTCTCTTGCCTGCCGCGTTCTGCTGGTATGAATGTATCGAGCAGTGCTCGCACAGCATATTGCACATATAGTTATACTGAAGCTGTATAAGGGCGATGCTCTCACCTCTGTTGTACTTTTCGGTGAACTTGCTTACCTTCTCAAAAACGCGGGGCTTGCGCTCCTTGAGATAATTGCGGCGTTCGATCTCGCTCTGTGATAATGTATTGCTCATAGTGATTACTCCTTTTGATTACATTTTTTGTTTTTATATCTTCTTCAGCAGGTCCTTGGTCAGGAATACCTGAGTCTTGCGCGGGTTGACAAAGGAAGCGCTGTCCTCGTAGAAGGAATCGTTGCCGAAGTGGGTGGTCGAGATCTCCTCGAATACACAGCCCTCTTCCGAGGAGAAGGAATGGTTCACGCCGCGCTCAACAACTACCGTCTCGCCGCGTGTGACATGGCGCGCCACGCCGTCGCATACGACATCGAGACTTCCGTAGAGCACCATGAAGGTCTCTTCCTTCTGTACATGGTAGTGTGCGGGGTGAGACTGACCGGGAAGCTCTATCAGCACCTTCTTGCAGTATTCGCGGTTGACGCACTCGATCATCGCGACGCCTGTCTTCTCGAATGTCTCAAGTCCGTAGTGATGAGAGATGTCGCAGCAGCTGCCCTCGGGGATAACTACCTGACTCTTTTCTATCAGCTCCATTATCTTCTTGACGTTTTTGAGCACCTCGGCTCTGCTGTTGCTTATGGATACGTTGTCCATCATGATAGCGCCGTCCTTGTCAACGGATTTGCTGCCGATGACGATGGAAGCGTACTTGGACAGGGAGTTAGCAAGCAGCTGACCCTCCTGACAGGGGAACGCGAGGTAGTAGTCGTCACGGGTGAGAGTCTTGCCTGCTTCGAGGGGCACCTTTGCGAATACGCCTCTGCGAAGCGCCTGAAGGTCGGCTATCTCCTTTTCAGCGGGCTTGTAGCGGGCATCCTTTACTCCGCAGAGTATAAAGGTGCGCTTTGCAGCTTCGAGCCATGCCGCTACCTGCTCGGGGTTGGCGGAATAGCCGTTGAGGGTTATAGTGTCGGTGGGAACGCCCACGTGCTTTTCAACTATAACTGCACCCTTTGCCACAGCGACCTTGATCGGTTCGAGGTTGTCGGGCGACTCGTGG
>CAMVIL010000070.1 GCA_947167535.1 uncultured Ruminococcus sp.
CTACAACTCGGGAACGCTTTGCGCCGACCAGAGCTTTGAGCGCTTCATGGCTGACGCAAAGGAGCGCGGCATACCCGTATTCCTGACAGGCACAGGCGGCAGGGCTCAGCACAATGCGACTGTCAGCAAGTACCTCGCACTGGGCGCGGTGCCTCTGCCTAAAGCCACCCCCGATGCAATGTATGTCAAGCTCTGCCTTGCGGTATCGGCGGGGGGAGGTATCACCGAAACAATGAAGGAAAACTGCGCGGGCGAGCTTATCCCCGATGCAGACATAAGGCAGTAAGCTGCGGTGATATGATGAACATAATCTACAGCTTCATGATACTGGCGCTGCTGTTCTCGTCGGGCAGCATGATAGGCTGGGGGATAGTGGTATTCTACCGCCGCTTCAAGCCCGACAACAAGGAGCGCATCTGGATAAACCCGGGATTCCTGACAGGACCCTGCCTGCCGCTCTACGGCTTCGGGCTGACGCTGCTCTACCTGCTGGCAATGCTCGAAGACAAGATCCCCATCGAAAGCGGGGCGCTCAAAAAGCTGATGCTCTTTTGCATCATGGCGGCGGCGATGACGCTGATAGAGCTTGCGGCGGGAGAACTGTTCATAATACGGCGAAATCTCAAGCTCTGGGACTACACGAACGAAAAATTCAACTACAAAGGACTTATCTGCCCGAGGTTTTCATTCTACTGGGCGCTGCTCGGGGCGTTCTACTACTTCTTCATACACCCGCACATACTCTCGGGGCTCAGGTGGTTCTCGCACAATCTGCTGTTCTCCTTTGTGATAGGTTTCTTCTACGGCGTGCTCGCCATCGACCTCTCCTACTCCTTCAGCATCGCCAACAAGATAAAGGCCTTCGCCGAGGAGCACGAAATGGTCATCCGCTACGAAGAGCTCAAACGCCACATCAAGCTGGAGAGCGAAAAGCGCAGGGCGAAGTACCGCTTCCTCTACGCGATCGGTTCGTCGACGTCATTCAGGGACGACCTCAGGAGCTATCTCGAAAAGCAGTTCGAGCACGCCCGCGAGGGTATGCGAAGCGACTTTATGGACAGACGGCTTGAAGAGCTGAAAAAAGAATTTACAGATAAAATAAAGAGGAGACAACAGTAATGATAGAATTTCTAAAAGTCCTTATCCTCGGCATCGTCGAGGGCATAACCGAATGGCTGCCTGTCAGCAGCACGGGACATATAATCCTCGTGGACGAGTTCATGAAGCTGAAGGTTTCCGACGACTTCAAGGAGATGTTCGACGTCGTGATACAGCTCGGCGCCATAATGGCTGTCGTGCTGCTTTACTGGAAGGAGCTTTTCCCCTTCGGCAAAAAGGACAACCCGCACCCCCTCTCCGCCGACGGCGCGGGGGCATATATCAAGGCAGATATCTTTCAGATGTGGTTCAAGGTCGTGGTTGCCTGCATACCATCAGTGATAATCGGTCTGACTTTTGAAGATATGCTCAACGCCCTGTTCTTCAACTGGCAGACAGTGGCGATAATGCTGATACTCTTCGGCATCTTTATGATAGTAGTCGAAAAGCGCAACAAGGGCAAGAAGCCCGTCTTCGATTCGATAGCCGCCATGCCCTACTGCGTGGCCATGATGATAGGCGCATTCCAGCTGATAGCGGCGGTATTCCCCGGCACCTCACGCTCGGGCGCTACCATCGTAGGCGCACTGCTCATCGGCGTATCGAGAAAGACTGCGGCGGAGTTCACCTTCTATCTGGCGGTGCCCGTAATGTTCGGCGCCAGCCTGCTCAAGATGGCGAAGTTCTTCATGGACAACGGCCACATGACAGGCACCGAGGCGGCAATGCTGCTTCTCGGAATGGTAGTAGCCTTTGCAGTCTCCATCTTCGTCATCAAAATGCTTATGAGCTACATCAAGAAGCACGACTTCACGGTATTCGGCTGGTACAGGATAGTGCTGGGCGCACTGGTGCTGCTGTGGTTCGGAGTGATCGCAAAATGAAACTCCGCAAGATCTTAAAAACTATCCCCTCGCTGCTGGTAGTAAAGCTGCTGCTTTCCGCAGGCGGGTGGGTGCTGCTTCTGTGCGACTGGATAGACATAAGCTCGGGTTCACCCCACAGACACAGTTTCGTGTTTTACTTTGCACTTGAAACGATACTGATGACAGCATTCCTGACGGCGGTGTTTTTGGTTTTCCCGATAAAACACTCCGTTTCAAAGATAGTTTACTGGTGCTTCAACGGCATTACCGCTGCACTGCTGTATGGTCTTGTGATATTCAATTGTATATTCGGTTAAATATGATAAGCTATCACCAATGGCAGGGGCTTGCCCCCGCCACCTGATTACCGTACATTTACAGAAATACTAGGAAGTGAAATTGAAATGAAACTAAACATCGCCGGTATCCAGAACGATTCTATCGTTGACGGTCCCGGTATCAGGTATGCGATATTCGTGCAGGGGTGCCCGCACCACTGCGAGGGGTGCCATAATCCCGAGACCTGGGAGTTCGGCACGGGACGCGACGTCACCCTCGACGAGATAATGGAGAAAATAAAGGAAGACCCGCTGCTCGACGGCGTGACCTACTCGGGCGGTGAGCCCTTTACCCAGTGTCACGCACTCTGCGAGCTTACCGACCGCATACGCCGCGAATGTCCCAAGCTCACCGTAATGAGCTACACCGGCTATACCATCGAACAGCTGATAAAACAGTCGACTCCCGAGAACGGCTTCATGGAGCTGCTGGGACGGCTCGATTACCTCGTGGACGGACCCTTTGTGCTGTCGCTGAAAAGCTACGAGCTGAAGTTCAAGGGCAGCTCCAACCAGCGGTTCCTCGACGTTACGAAAACACTCGCAGAAGGCAGACCGATACCCTACCACGACGACTGGGAGAATATTGAGATAAAACTGGTATGATAGATTACAGCATTAACATAGACGAAGCTATCCGCTATATGGGCTACCGCGGCTTCACCCCCGCCGAACGGGAGATGGCTCTCATCAAAGACTGCGAAAAGCAGCTCAGGGAATACATAGAGCCCGCGTGGATATACCGCGCTTTCCCCATCGAGCAGACGGAAGACGGTATCCTGCTGAAAGGGACGAGCCTTATACTCGGCGGCAGCGATATCCGCGGACATCTTGAAGGCTGCGGAAGCTGCGTGCTGTTCTGCGCTACTGCGGGCAGCAAGGCGGACGAGCTTATCCGTCTGAAGGAAAAAGAGGACATGATACAGGGCTACATCACCGACTGCCTTGCCAGCGCGGCTGTCGAGGGAGTCTGCGACGCCCTTGAAACTGAGCTTGCGGACAAGCTTCCGGACAAGCACCTGACATGGCGCTTCTCACCCGGCTACGGCGACCTGCCCCTCGACATACAGCCGAAGATTCTGGCTGTGCTGGAAGCGGGCAAGCGTGCGGGAGTCTCCTGCACCGAATCGCTGCTCATGATCCCCCGCAAGACGGTAACGGCGGTGGTCGGCATATCCGACAAACCCATCGCGAAGAAGAAACAGGGCTGCGCTTTGTGCAGCATGAAGGACAGATGTACATTCAGAAAGGCAGGCGAACACTGTGGATCTTAAAAAGCTTCTGACTGAAAACGAGTTCGTATTTTTAGACGGCGGTATGGGTACCATGCTACAGGCTTCGGGGCTTGAGGCGGGCGAGAATCCCGATCTGCTGAGCATCACTCACCCCGAGCTTATCGAGAGCATCAACCTGAAATACATCGAGGCGGGTGCTGATATATTCTACTGCAACACCTTCGGCGCCAACCGCTTAAAACTCGCCAAGACCGGCAAGACTCCCGCAGAGGTCATCTCGGCGGCGATAAAGATCGGCAACAGCGCAAAGGCCAAGGCTTCCCGCACCGCTTACTGCGCTCTTGATATCGGCCCCATCGGACAGCTGCTGGAGCCCAACGGCACCATGCTCTTCGACGAAGCTTACGACATCTTCAAGGAGATGATACTCGCCTCAGAGGGCGCTGACATCATCGTTATCGAGACGATGACCGACCTGCTGGAAGCAAAGGCGGCTCTGCTGGCGGCTAAGGAAAACAGCGACCTGCCCGTTATGGTCACCATGACCTTCGAGCAAAATCTGCGCACCTTCACCGGCTGCTGCATCGAGTCTATGGCTATGACCCTTGCAGGTCTGGGAGCCGACGCCATCGGCATCAACTGCTCGCTGGGTCCCCGCGAGCTGAGACCCGCCGTCGAGAAGCTCTGCTCCTGCACCGATCTGCCTGTTATAATCAAGCCTAATGCGGGACTTCCCGACCCCCTCACCAACGAATATAACGTTCTGCCCGACGAGTTCGGTCAGCTGCTTGCCGACATGATACCGCTGGGCATCAAGATAGTCGGCGGCTGCTGCGGCACCTCACCCGATTACATACGCGCCGCCCGCAGAGAGTTTGAGGGCAAGAAGTATCAGCCGAAGGAGTTCAAGCCCGTTTCGGCGGTGTGTACTGCCAGCAATCCCGTCTTCATCGACTGTCCCCGCATCATCGGCGAGAGGATAAACCCCACGGGCAAGAAGCGCTTCAAGCAGGCGCTTCAGGAGCACGACCTCGACTACATCTGCAATCAGGCCATCGAGCAGATTGACGCAGGCGCAGAGATACTTGACGTCAACGTAGGTCTGCCCGGCATCGACGAGAAAGAAATGATGCTGGCTGCCGTCCGCGCAGTTCAGGGCATATGCGACACTCCCCTGCAGCTGGACTCCTCTATCCCCGAGGTTCTGGACGCGGCACTGAGAGTATACAACGGCAAGCCGATCATAAACTCCGTCAACGGCGAGGAGAAGTCCCTCTCGACCATACTTCCGCTGGTAAAGAAATACGGCGCGGCGGTAGTCGGACTCTGCCTCGACGAGGACGGCATACCCAAGACCATCGAGGGGCGCGTCGCCATCGCGGAGAAGATCTGCAAGCGCGCCGACGCTCTCGGCATCCCCCGTCACGACATATGTATAGACTGTCTGACGCTGACCTGCTCCGCCGAGCAGGAAGCCGCAATGCAGACCATCGAGGCGCTGCGCATCTGTAAGGAAAAGCTGGGCGTACGCACCGTGCTTGGCGTGTCCAACATAAGCTTCGGTCTGCCGCAGCGCGAGATTGTAAACCGCACCTTCCTGACTATGGCGCTGACAAAGGGTCTCGACCTGCCTATCATGAACCCAAACATCGCGTCCATGACCTCGGCGGTACGCGCATACAGACTGCTCGCCAACATCGACAAGAACGCTCAGGAGTACGTTGCCAACTACGGCGGCGAGACTCCCGCAGCGGCGGCTCCCGCTGTCAAGCAGGAGGACATGACCCTCGGCTACGCCATGAGCCACGGTCTTAAAAACGACGCGGCGAACATCACCGCAAAGCTGCTGGAGACCACCGACGCTATGGATATCGTCAACAATATCCTTATCCCCGAGCTTGACCGCACAGGCGCAGAGTTCGAGAAGGGCAAGATATTCCTGCCTCAGCTGATACTCACGGCAGGCGTCGCGCAGAGCTGTTTCGAGGTCATCAAGGATTACCTCTCGAAGAACGGCGGCGGCGGAGTGTCAAAGGGCACCATCGTCATCTGCACCGTCAAGGGCGACGTCCACGACATCGGCAAGAACATCGTAAAGGTGCTGCTGGAAAACTACGGCTACACCGTCATAGACCTCGGCAAGGACGTTGACCCGATGCTGGTGGTAAAGACCGCAAAGGAGAATGACGTCAAGCTGGTGGGTCTGTCGGCGCTGATGACCACCACCCTCAAGGGGATGGAGGAGACTATCCGTCTGCTTCGTGAGAACCACGAGTGCAAGGTAATGGTCGGCGGCGCTGTTCTGACTCCCGACTACGCCAAGGAGATAGGCGCAGACTACTACGCCAAGGACGCCAAGCAGTCCTGCGACATTGCGAAAGAGGTGTTCGGACAGTGAGCGTCGAGATAAAGCTTTGCGGCATGACCACCACGGACGACATCGAGCTTGTCAATCGCCTGAAACCCGAGTACGCGGGGTTCGTGCTGTTCTTCCCAAAGAGCAGGCGCAACCTCGACATAGAAAAAGCCGCCGCGCTGGTAAAGGCGCTGGACGGCGTAAAGGCTGTTGCAGTGACGGTCTCCCCCACTCCCCAGCAGACGGAGCAGATCTGTAAGTCGGGCTTCGACTATTTGCAGGTACACGGAGAGCTGTCCAAAGAAACGTACAGCTGCTGTACTATCCCGATCATACGCGCATTCAATGATTTCCAGATCGGCGAGCTGGCGCGGTGCAGCAGGCTGGATAATGTAAAAGCGTATCTTTTCGACGCGGCTGAACCCGGCAGCGGCAAGCGCTGCGACTGGGACGCTCTCTCGAAGCTCCCGACGGCGGACAGAAAGCTGTTTCTCGCAGGCGGACTGGATCCCGAGAACGTTGCCCGCGCCATCGCGGCGGTGCACCCCGACGTCGTCGACGTAAGCTCGGGCATTGAGCTTCCCCAAGGCGGCAAGGACGCGGCGAAGGCAGAAGCCTTCGTTAATAACGCAAGAGCCGCAGACTAACGACTGGATATAACGAGGTCAGACTATGGCATTCATTGAGTTTACAAACGTCGAGCGCACCTACAAGGTCGGCG
>CAMVIL010000071.1 GCA_947167535.1 uncultured Ruminococcus sp.
CGTGGAAATGTTGCGCTGGGCTATCTCCATGAAGGTCCATGCGACATACGACGGCATGGGCGGCAGAATGAAGATCGAGCTGAAGATAGAGACTACCGACAGCCTTGACACCTACAACGACAGCGGCTACACAGTCTGGCAGCGAGTCGAAAAGCTGAAAAAGGCTATCGAGGGCTACAAAGGCTCGGTGCTGTGCCAGACGCTGGGCAGTACTTACATACGACCGCCTGTTATGAGGACCAACGCGATCATGAAGAACGTTGACCTCAAGGCGTGCCTGACGCTCTGGCAGTACATCGAAAGCTACGACAAGGTCGGATACGAGATAAACGTCGAGGACACCGCCGTTAAGCCGGAGGACAACTACATCGACGACTTCTATCGGCTGGTGATACTGAACCTGCTGCTGTTCAGGTCGTACACCGACAAGAGCGGCAAGGATCTGACCGAGCTGAAAACTCAGAAGCTCAGGGCGACAGCGCCGAAGTTCGTCAAGAGGTTCGGCAAGGAACTCTCGGGCGACTACGCTATTCAGGCTGACGGCGTCGCGGGTTACATTGCTTCCGACGGTGAGCTGAAGCTCAAGAAGAAGCTTCCGCCCGACATGATGACGATGTTCGGTGAGATAGACAAGGTCATCGCTACCGAGCGTGAATACATCGCCAAGCGCGAAGCCGAACGACTCGAGCGGATACGCTTCGAGGAAGAGGAAGAGCGAAAACGTCAGGAACAGCGCCGCATAGAAGAAGCACGGCTCGCCGAGCTGGAGCGAATACGGCTCCAGAAGGAAGAGGAAGAGCGACGGCTTCAGGAAATGCTGGAGCAGAAACGTGCCGAGCAGGAGGCAGAGGAACGCGAACGACAACGTCAGGAAGCGGAGCGCCTCGCGCGGCTTGAAGAGATACGAAAACGCGAAGAAGAGGCTCGGCTCAAGCGCGAGGAAGAAGAGCGCATAGCCGCCGAGCGTGCAAGGATAGAGGAAAACAAGGCGAACGTCCGCGGAGAGCTGGGCGAAGCCGAGGGTATCGACGCCGAGAGTATGCCGACAGAGCCTACCGATGAGGAGCTCGAGAAGCAGGCTTACGACGAGGTCACCAAGGAAGAGATCGAGCAGGTGAAGGCTGCTATGGAGGAAGCCGCGGAGGAGGCAGGCGAGGACGCCGAGCCCGAATTCGAGGATCCGAGAGCCGTTGCCGCAAGAATGCGCATAGAGCAGCAGAAGAAGGAAAAGGAACGCCGCGAGAAAGAACGCGCTCAGCGACTCAAGGCAGAGCGTCAGCACTTCGAGAGCAAGCCTTTCGAGGTCATCAGGCGGGAGTATTCCAAGAATCCCATCTATGCGATACCGAGACTTATCCGCTGGATACTCGCGATGGTATTCGGCATAATCCCCGAAGACACCGACAATCCGGCATTCAAGGCGAAACGCGCCCAGCTCACGGAAAAGAAACGGCAGAAGGAAGAAGCCCGCAAGCAGCAGGAGATCATGGAGCGCTACTACCGCAAGTACGCGCGCACCTTCAAGTATCGGTTCCTGCGCAGCTTAGACGACCGCAAGTTCAAGAAGAAGCGCCGTCAGCAGATGAAGGGCAAGCCGAAGCCGAAGTACGTACCGCCTCAGAGAACTCCCGAAGAGCAGAAGGCTATCGACGACCGCATCAAGGCGCTGTACAAGGAATACCACGTAAGCGCAATAGAAAAGCTGAGAAGGCAGAACGACGAGCGTCAGAGAGCGTACAGGGAGTGGAAGAGGCAGCGTGAGCAGGATAAGAAGCTCGAAGCAGAGCGCCGCGCCGCTAAGCAGGCGGCTAAAGCCAAGGCAGAGAGCAAAAAGACGCTGGATTCGCTGAAGGCAGATTCCGAAGACATCGAGACGGATAAGCCCGCAGGGGTGCTGTCTAAGATAGTTTCGGGAGTACTTACCGTCATTGTGGTACTGCTGCTGGCATTTGCAGTTTACGTTATGGTATGCGCCGCAAGGGGCAAAGCCGTAAAGATATTCGGAAAGAGCCTGCTGACGGTAGTTACGGGAAGCATGGAGCCCTCGATACACACGGGTGATTTCATCATCGTGGAGAGCGTTGACACAGCCACACTCAAAGAGGGCGACATAATCTCATTCTACTCGGAGCAGTCGGATATCAAGGGAATGCTGGTGACACACCGCATATCCGAAGTCACCGACGACGGTTTCATCACAAAGGGCGACGCGAATCCCGTTGAGGACAGCGTGATCGTTCCCGCGCAGAACGTTGTCGGAAAATACACGGGCAAGGCAAGATTCTTCATCTGGCTCTACTCCTTCGCAAGCCCCAGAAAGCTGCTGACATTACTTGTGATAATCCCCATCTCGGCAGCGGCAGTTTACGAGGTAGTGACACTCGGCAAGGTCGCGAAGAAGATCGCCGAGGAGGAGCAGGTATCCGCAGAAGAGCTGCACGAGCAGCTTATGCGCGAGGCCATCGAGAAAGAGAAGAAACGTCTTGAGGAGGAAGGCTACCATCCCGAGGAGCAGCCCGACGAGGATGAACCCGAAGATGAGCCGGAACCCGATGATCCCGACGAAACCGATGATACAGAAGGTGAGAACGAATGAATCAGGAAAGAATAATGAAGCAGCGAATGGTGACAGCCATTGTCGCATGGGCCGTTACATTCATTGTCATGCTCGTATTCATCGGACTCTACATCGACGAAACGCACCGCGTACAGGAGACCTACCGCAGACAATTTGCGACTGAGATCAGCCACGCCAGCAAGGAGATCGACTCCTACATCAAGAACGAGGGCGATCTGGAGCACAGATATATGCGCATCATCTCCTACATGAGTGCAGCAAATTCCTACGCTTTTCTGATAAACGACAATTCGGACAAGCAGATAATCATCAACGAGCTTACTACCTGTCTGGTAAAATATCCCGAGCAGATGCGTGAAAAGCTTGAGGATACCAAAACGGCTCTCGACGACATCGCTGCCAACCACGACAAAGGCTACAAGGCGGCGAGGGAGATAGTCGATTCCGTTGACAAGCTTGGACACTAAGCTAAGGAGGTTACAGCTATGAGCGAAAAAAGCAAGCTTAAAAAAGAGATAAAGGTCTGCCGTCAGACTATTGAAGAGATCGAGCGCAAGCGTTCGAGATCTCAGTCGGCGCTCGTTCAGGCGGTGCTTTTACAGGAGGAACCTGACGAAAACGACGTTGAGTGGTTCAACAAATACACAGGTGAGATAACCGCCTGCCGTAATCACATGATAGAGCTTCAGAAAAAACTGAATTCTCTTTGATATGTAACTCGGAGGAGTCGCTTGGGCGGCTCCTCTTTTACATTTATTTTATTGACATTCAGCCCCGAGAGTGGTATAATTATAATGATATAATATACATGGAGGAATATAAATGAAAACCATCACACAGATACTTTCGGAAAAACTCGCGGCGGCGTTTGTTGAATGCGGATACTCGGCTGAGCTGGGTACCGTCGGCACTTCAGACAGACCCGACCTCTGCCAGTTCCAGTGCAACGGCGCTTTCGGCGGAGCAAAGCTCTACCACAAGGCTCCCCGCATGATCGCTCAGGACGTTGCGGACAAACTGACAGGCGATGCCGACCTTGCAAAGGTCGAGGTAGTCGGCGCGGGATTCATCAACATAAACGTTTCGGACGCTTTCCTGCTGGGCTACGTGGGCGAGCAGCTGTCAGACAAGAACCTCGGTATACCTCAGGCTGAGAAGCCCGAGACCATCGTGCTGGACTACGGCGGACCGAACGTTGCAAAGCCTCTGCACATCGGACATCTGCGCTCGGCGGTCATCGGCGAATCGCTCAAGAGGCTTGCCGCCGCTACGGGACGAAAGACCATCTCCGACGTACATCTGGGCGACTGGGGGCTCCAGATAGGTCTGGTAATTGCAGAGCTGAAGGAGCGTCATCCCGAGTGGTACTGCTTCTCCGAGGGCTTCGAGAAGGACAAGTTCGATGGCATTCCCCTCACCGCTGACGAGCTCAACGAGGTTTATCCCTTTGCCAGCAAGAAGTCCAAGGAGGACGAGGAGTTCAAGGCAAAGGCGAAGGCTGTGACCGCCGAGCTTCAGAAGGGCGAGCCTGCATATATCGCCCTCTGGGAGGAGATCATCAAGGTCTCCGTTGCGGACATCAGGAAGAACTACGACAAGCTGAACGTCTCCTTTGACTACTGGTACGGCGAGAGCAACGCGGAGAAATTCGTACCGCGTCTTATCTCGGCGCTGACCGAGCAGGGTCTGCTTCGTGAGAGCGAGGGCGCTATGGTAGTTGACGTGGCTCAGGAGGACGACAAGGTCACTATCCCGCCCGTTATCGTAAAGAAGTCGGACGACTCCAACATTTACGCCACCACCGACCTTGCGACCCTTATCCAGCGCATGGAGGAGTGGCAGCCAAACGAGGTCTGGTATGTGGTGGACAGCCGCCAGAGCCTGCACTTCACTCAGGTATTCCGCTGCGCCAAGAAGGCGGGGCTGGTGCCCGAGGAAGTCAAGCTGGAGCACTTAGGCTTCGGCACCATGAACGGAGCCGACGGCAAGCCCTACAAGACCCGCGACGGCGGAGTAATGCGTCTCGAGCTGCTGTTTGACACCGTTTATCAGGCAGCACTCGCAAGAGTTGCAGAGTCCAAGTTCAGTGCGGAAGATGAGAAGGCAGACATCGCGCGCCGCATCACCGTTGCCACCATCAAGTTCGGCGACCTCATCAACCACCGTCTGAAAGACTACATCTTCGATCTGGACAAGTTCATGGCGGCTGACGGCAAGACAGGATCTTTCCTGCTCTACACCATTGCCCGTGTTAATTCGATACTCAAGAAGGCAGAGCTCCCCGAGGGCTTCAAGCCTATTCAGGCGTACAGCGATTCCGAGCGCGACGTGCTGCTGAAGCTTGCACTCAGCGGCGAGTCTTACGCACTTGCATACCGTGAGAAGGCGCCCAACATCATCTGCGAGAACGCTTACCAGCTGGCGTCGGCATTCTCAAAGTTCTACCACGACAACCACATTCTCACTGAGGAGGACGAGAACAAGCGCAATTCCTGGCTTGCCGTATGCTCGGCGGTCAAGACTTCCCTTGAGAAGCATCTGGACATACTCGGCATCGAGACTGTCGACCTCATGTAATTCTACACAAAGTTCATTTTCATTCTGTTACACTTTGACTGATTATTTTGAATGTATATTATTGAGAAGCATCAACTCTTGCGGCGGCGATGTGGCGAGCCACTCCTAACCGCGTGTACCTAAATTTATCAGGAGGAATAGACATGAAAAAAACATCTGCTTTTATCGCGCTTATTGCGGCGCTTAGCATGACCGCCGCACCAATACAGGGCGTTCTGCCCGCAGCGGGAGCCATCACCGCTTCCGCCGCCGAAACAGCCGAGCACCTGACCTACTACGAAAATGACGACGGCACCATCACCGTATCGGGCTGCACCGAGAATGTCAGGGAGATCACAGTCCCCGCCGAGATCGACGGCAAGCCCGTCACCCGCATCTCGGACAACGCCTTTGGCGGGTGGTTCCACTGCGATCTGGAGAAGGTGACTCTTCCCGACAGCGTCGTGAGCATCGGAGAGTACGCCTTTGAGGAATGCCTGCAGCTGAAGTCGGTGAACACCGCGAATGTAAAGAGCATCGGCAAGGGCGCGTTCCTCAACTGCCCGCAGCTGAACAGTCTGGAGCTGGGCAGCGGCCTTGAACAGATCGGCGGCCGAGCCTTTGCGGGCTGCCCCGCCGTCCTGGACCTCTCCCCCGAGAACAGGTTTTACAGAATAGAAAACGGCATCATGTACACCTTCGACGGCAAGACGGTCATCACCGCCGACCGCGGCATGACCGAGTGCACCATGCTCCCCGGCGACCTCAAAACCATCGCGGCGGGCGCCTTTGAGGGCTGCTACAAGCTCACCAAGGTACACATTCCCGACAGCGTCACGAAGATCGGCGACCACGCCTTCTACGAATGCAGTCAGCTGACTTCGGTGGATCTTCCCCACGGGCTCAAGCGCATCGAGGAGTACACCTTCTGCAACTGTCAGTCGCTGGAGTCCATCGAGCTTCCCGAGGGTCTGACCTACATCGGCAGAGAGGCGTTTACCGACGATTACAAGATGCTCTCGATGAAGGTACCCGCTTCGGTCAAGGAGATCGGCACCGGCGCCATCGGATTCTACTACGCTGACGGCGACTGCTTGTTTAAGATCAGGGATTTCGTTCTGGAGTGCAAGCTGGGCTCGGCTGCGGACAAGTATGCCTACAATAACGAGCTTGGCGTCAGATACTTCGGCAAGACGGACATCAGCAAGGCCAAAGTCAAGGCTGAGAACAAGTACTACACGGGCAAGGCGCTCAAGCCTGCCGTGACAGTAAAGCTGGGCTGGAAGACCCTCAAGTCCGGCAGCGACTACACCGTAAAATACTCCGCCAACAAGAAAGTCGGCAGGGCGAAGTACACCGTAACCGGCAAGGGCGGCGCTTCGGGCTCTGTCAGCGGGACGTTTATCATAAGACCCGCGAAAGTCAAGGTCAAGAGCTTCAAGTCGACTGCGAAGAAGAGCGTAAAGGCGGT
>CAMVIL010000072.1 GCA_947167535.1 uncultured Ruminococcus sp.
CTTCAGCAGTGTTTCCTGTCGCCTTTGAACCCCCAAGAGATGATGCTGCCTTAACTGCTTGAGGAGTCGAAACCCATGTAGTATCATAGCGATTATAGTACGATGCAGTAGAACCATCAACAGAACCATACGTCTTATCTACAATAACTTTCTGACCATCAGCAGTATTTGTAGTGCTGTTTGCTTTCAAGATAGATACACGAGCTGCCTTATAAAGTTTTTCTGTTGTGCCGCTAGAAGAATTATCTCTGTCAATAACATTTGCTTCAATTTTCAAATCAACGTCGGCACCCTTAGTGCTAGTTCTAAACCATACAGGAATATCAATATAATAGCCCTTTGTGCTTGTTTCTCTATTGTATGTGGAATAAGTTGCACCAACTCCATACGAAGTCATACCAGCACCAACTGCTGTATCAGCCTGCGTAAATGAACCGTCAACCTCAACTGACTTACCTGCCTTATTTGCATTCTCAGTATAGAAAACGTCAAGTCCAGTATCAGATGAAGCAGGAAGAATATAACCAAACTGATAGAAATCAGATACTCTAACACTGTTTGACCAATCAGCCTCTAAGGGAGCATCGATATCTGTTGCATTTTGCAACCCTTCTGTTGCATTAAGGGCAAGTGTGCCAGTAGACATATTCTTACCAAGAGAGATTTCAAGGTTTTCAGGAACAGATGCTGTCATCTGAATACCTGTAACTTCAACTTCCTTACTCATCGTAAACCAAGCATACGTACTTGTCGAGAGCATAGCCGCCGAGATCATGAGCGATCCAGCCGCCGGTATGAGCTTCTTCCTTGCGGAGCTCTTTTTATTTGTATTAGTTCTAGCTTTCATAATCATTTTCCTTTCTTATAAAGATTTTAGCTTTAGGTATGCTAATCACCTATCTAAATCTTAAAGTTGTAATCGTGTGAAAAACAAGTGAAACCCGTCAACTATTTGGTATCAACGAGTTACGTGCTTGTCGCCAGCATCGAAGCTGAGAGCATAAGCATTCCGGCAGCGGGGACGAGCTTCTTCATTGTGGAATTGCTCTTTTTATTCTTAGTATTAGCTTTCATAATCATGTTCCTTTCATAAGAGGATTTTAGCCTATCATCGGTGGCTAATGACCTATACTTTTTTCTATCAGTGATCCGGTTAGTCTTATTGGTAGGCTCTTAAAAATGCGATAAACGGTCATCTAAACCGTTAGAGCCTGTTAAGTAGAAGTCGACAGCATAGCAGCAGAGATCAGCAGTGAGCCGGCGGCGGGTAATAATTTCTTCTTTGCAGAAGCCTTTTTTGTAGTATTGTTTTTCATAGTCATTTTCCTTTCATAAGTGGATTTCGGCTTCGAGCCGCCGATGGCTTTCATAATTCTAAAAAACTATTCAGGATACCTATAGCAAATAGTTTTCTTGAATTGCTTTCTTCGATAATCTAATTATATACGATTTTGTTTCTTTTGTCAAGCGTTTTTTCGTTTGTTCATATATTTAACTTTAAAATCAGATAAATAGACAAACGTCGTATGAATTGTTTGGCATTTCTTCCAACATTTTTGACATATGGCAGGATATTTGCGTAAAATTGCATACATTTAACAGAATGTTTTTGGCGATTTTACTGTTTATGGCAGGGTGTATTTGGTTAAATATATAAACTAACGTTAATAAAGTGTATAAGAAACTCCCCCGCCCGACAAAAAAATCCCCCGAAATCGGGGGACTTAATCTTGGGTTCATTATTTTGTGGCGAAGAATTTCTTCGTTACACCGTTCTTCATCAGTATCACCGCAAATATTGTGGTCAGTATCAGCTCGGGGAGCATATATGCGCCGTTGTACACCGCACTGTAAAGCGCCGAGTTGTTGATGAACAGATCGCTCTCCCACAGCTGACCCATGCTCTTCCATACTACCACGCCGCTCAGGAAGTGGAACAGAAATCTCAGCAGGAGCGCTACCACTACGCCCGCGATCTTTCCGCCGTCGCCAAACTTGCGGAAGATGCCCGCTACGCCGATGGCGGTGTACGCCAGTATGTAGTCAAGCAGTATGCAGGCGATCAGCATGGGTACCGTAAGCCCCCAGCCGAACAGACCGTCCGTCACGCCCTGCCAGAACTGGAACAGCGAGTACAGAAACGATATGCAAAGTCCCGCGCCTACTCCGTGCCTTATACTATATATACATATAGGAAGCATGGAGAGCAGAGTGATGGAACCGCCCCACTGGAGCTTCACGGGTCTCACAAAGCTGAGAACTACCGCCAGCGCTATCATGACAGCGCCCTCAACGAGCATCAGCACGCTGAATTTCTTCTCTTTTGCCATTTTCAAAACGTCCTTTCGATTTATGCAGGTGCACTAAAAAAAGCGTACTCCCGCAGGAAGTACGCACAAAGCTCGACTGCTCCCTACGACGGTATTGACCGACAGGTTCAAAGGGTCGGAATAAATCCTCTCAACATCGGGCGTTCGCCCTAGTCCCCCTGCAATTATTGATTTTCGACAGCTCTCGCCGTCATATATATTGTAGTCCCCGCCGCCTGCTTTGTCAATAGCGGTAACAAAAAGTTTTTAGTATGGATAAAATTTTCAGGTTTTTATCCGAAAGGGGGTGACAAACCTCGGGGATTATGTTATAATAGTATATATATTGCAAGAATGAGGAGTTAACCGACTATGGATATAAACGAAAGATTAAAAACAGTGCTTGACAGATTCGTCTCGGTGGAGAGCGGAGAAGCGGGAGCGGCGGCGGTCGTCATGAAAGACGGCTCCGAGCTGGCGCGGTGTTCCTGCGGCTTTTCGGACGTCGAAAAGGGCGTGCCTTTCACAGAGAACACCATCTGCCGTGCTTTTTCCTGCTCCAAGGTCGCGACGGGAGTTGCCGTCATGCAGCTGCTGGAGCGAGGCGACATCGAGCTTGACAACCGCCTCGAGTGGTACATCCCCGAATTCTCGGGAGCGAGATACATACGCGGCGGCAAGGAGATACCCATCTCCCGCCCCATCACCATACGCGACCTGCTGGACATGACCTCGGGAATCGCCTACCCCGGCTCTCCCCGCGAGGGCATCGAGGCTATGAACGACCTCTGGGGCGAGGCTGAGAACAGCTACCGCGAGGGTAAGCAGATAACTACGCTGGAGTTTGCGAAGAAAGCGGGCGGCTGTCCCGTGATGTTCGACGCGGGCGCGGAGTGGGAGTACGGCGCTTCGGCGGATATACTGGGCGCTGTTATCGAAGTGGTCAGCGGAAAGCACTTCGGCGACCATATGCGCGAGAACATCTTCGAGCCGCTGGGCATGAACGACACGGCGTTTTACGTGCCGAAGGACAAGCTCGACAGGCTGGGGCTGTTCTACGACGGCTTCGGCAGCGACAGAAAGATACTCGAGTGGGTGAACCTCGCCATCTTCGACTACACCGAAGACCCAGCCTTCCAGTCGGGCGGTGCGGGACTCTTCACCACCGCCGCCGACTACGCAAAGCTGGGCGCCGCGCTCTCGAACGGCGAGTACAACGGCGTGAAGATCCTCGGCAGAAAGACCATCGACTTCATGCGCAAAAACGCCCTCACCCCCGAGCAGAGAAAGACCTTCAACTGGGATTCCTGCCGCGGCTTCGGCTACGGCAACCTCTGCCGCACCCTTGAGGACGGCAACGCCGCCAGCCTGATAGCTTCACGCGGAGCATTCGGCTGGGACGGCTGGAGCGGCACATACATACTGAACGACCCCGACGAGAGAATGTCGGTGGTGATGTTCATACAGCGTGCAGGCGCGGGAACCAGTTCCCTTGCAAAGGCGGTAGTGAACGCGGCTTATTCCTGCATATGAACGGAGGAGCTTCATGAAGAGCTTTAAAAAGCCCGACGGAGTCGAGACTGAGCGCAGACTCGTCGCCCTTAAAGACGGACGTCATCTGCGTCTGCTGATAATACGGCCGTCGGTGATGTCCGAGCCCGCGGCGGGCGTACTCTGGATGCACGGCGGCGGGTACAAGACAGGCTTTGCGGAGATGGCTTTCCTCTCCCGCGCCATCGACCTTGTGACCGAGTGCGGGGCGGTGCTTGTCTGCCCAAACTACACGCTGTCACCCATAAAGCCATACCCCGCGGCCATAAAGGACTGCTACGCGGCTCTGCTCTACATGAAAAAGCACGCCGAGGACCTGAACATACGCCCCGACCAGCTGATGGCTGGGGGCGAGAGTGCGGGCGGCGGGCTGACGGCGGCGCTGTGTATGCTGGCGCGGGACAGAGGTAAGGTGAACATCGCCTACCAGATGCCCCTCTACCCCATGCTTGACTGCCGCGACACACCCTCTTCGGAGCACAACACCGAAAAGGTCTGGAACACTTCCCGCAACCATCTGGCATGGAAGCTGTATCTGCGTTCGCTGGACGGCGTCGGGGAGATACCCTGCTACGCCTCGCCTGCGCGGTGCACCGATCACAGCGGGCTCCCGCCTGCCTACACCTTCGTGGGAGACATCGAGCCATTCTACTGCGAGACTGTGGAGTACATTGAGAATCTGAAAGCGGCGGGCGTGCCTGCCGAGGTGGACGTGTACAAGGGCTTCTACCACGCCTACGATATGTTCGAGAACGACGCTCCCGACGCCCGCGAGGCGGCGAGGGTGTTCGTGGAGCACTTCAGGTACGCGCAGGAGCACTACTTCGCGCCCCAGCCCGAGACCACAGAGGAAGACCCCGACTCAGACCCTTCTATATAAGGAGACAGCCAATGATTTTCGACATTTCGCAGGAAGTTTTCTCCTGCAAAGTATTCCCCGGAGACCCTCAGCCGCAGAAAAACGTGCTTATGCGCGTAAGCGACGGCGACGTCTGCAATCTTTCGGAGCTTTCGATGTGCGCCCACAACGGCACCCACATCGACGCGCCGTTCCATTTTCTCGACGGCGGGAAGACTGTGGACGAGCTTCCCCTTGACAGGTTCGTGGGCGCCTGCTACGTTGCCCGCCACGAGGGTGACGTCAGTGCAGAGGACGCTGAGGATATCATGCAGAAAGCCCGCTCGGCGGAGGCCGCGGAGCGGATACTGATAGCGGGAAAAGCCACCGTCACTGCCGGAGCCGCGAGGGTATTCGCATCGGCGGGGATTAAGCTCATCGGCAACGAGAGCCAGACGGTAGGCCCCGAGGACGCGCCGAAGGAAGTACACCTTATCCTGCTGGGAGCAGAGGTGGTGCTTCTCGAAGGTCTTGTGCTTGACGGCGTGGAGGAGGGTCGGTACTTCCTGAGTGCTGCGCCGCTGAATCTGGGCGGAGCGGACGGCTCGCCATGCAGAGCTTATCTTATCAGGGAGTGAGCCCGAAGGATTTTGTTAATAATGCAGATGACAAGGTCTGCATTTTAGGCATCCGCATTTCAGGGATACGCGGCTGCCGGATCATCACCAATAAGGGAGGAATTTGCTATGTACAAACGATTCATCAGCTGTGCCGCGGCGTTAATGCTGGCGGCGGGAGGACTGGCGGCGATCCCGTCTGCGGACATCACCGCATCTGCCTACAAGGTGGACGAGAGCAAGGTCAAGACCTACGGTAACTTCAAGTATATCGTCTGGGACGATAACTACGAGGGCGACACCGAGCTTGACATATACGCAGACAACGTCGTCGAGATAGTTGACTACAAGATCACGGGAGACACCATCACTTTCCCCGAAGAGATAGACGGTCACCGCGTATACTTCATCGACTCCGAGAGGCTCAAGAAGAGCAGTGTCAAGAGAGTAAATCTCCCCAAGAGCTTCTACTGCTTCTACGACCACTCCGGCTGGGAGTCCAACTCCTACGCTGAGGACAGAGAGACTCTCCCTGACGCGCTGGGCTGGTGCGAGAAGCTGGAATACGTTGATATCCACAACGACGAATTTGATTCCAAGGACGGCATCGTATACTCCAACGACTACTGGGACGAGTACGGCGATTTCGACGAGATGTACTACCTCAAATTCGTGCCGCCGATGGTAAGCAGTTACACCTTCCCCAAGACAGTAAAACGCATCGGCAGAAGAGCCTTCTACAGAAACCAGAAGCTGACTTCCATCACAGTGCCCAGCACCGTAGACTACATGGCTCCCGAAGCCTTTGCCTGCTGCTACGCGCTGAAGACGGCGAACATCAAGTGCCAGACGGGCAACTCTTACCTGAATGACCATATGTTCTATTCATGCAGCAAGCTCCAGAGCGTTACCCTGCCCGAGGGCTTTAAGTACATAGGCAGCTGCGCATTTGCCGACTGCTCGTCGCTTAAAAGCATAAAGATCCCCGATAGCGTGGAGCGCATCGAAAGCTTTGCATTCTCGGGCTGTTCTTCGCTTGAAAAGGTTGACATCGGCACGCATCTTTACGGCATCGGCGACGGCGCTTTCACCGATCTGTTCGCGCTGAAATCATTAAGGCTTCCCGAGAGCATTCACGATATCTACGACGGCAGCGTAGGTATGGCATATTCTGCCGAAGAGCATACTTACGTGCCTATCCCCGGCTTCAAGCTCTACTGCTACCCCGGCGCCGCCGAGAAGTACGCCAAGGAGAGAGGCATTCCCTACGAGCTGGT
>CAMVIL010000073.1 GCA_947167535.1 uncultured Ruminococcus sp.
CGCCCGTTCATTTCTAACATTTTTCTAACAGTTTGTATTTTTGGGAGTCCTGCGTATTTCGTCAAAAGATCTGCGCAGGACTTATTTTTTTATTAGTCTCTGCCCAATAAAGCCGATATCTGCCTTGCAGAACGCTCCTTGCTGGAGTAATCAAGATGGGCGTAAGTGTTCGCTGTGACCTCAAAGGTCGAGTGGCCGAGCCATTCCTGGATCGCTTTCATCGGGATCCCGTTCTGTAAGAGCAGGCTGGCGCAGGTGTGGCGGAGATCGTGAAATCGTATATGCCGCAGTCCGTTCTGCCTTAACAGCTTGACGAATGATCTTGACAGGTAGTTCGGGCTTATGAGCCTTCCGAGCTCGTCGGTGCATACATAACCGTCAAAGCTGTGATCGTAGGCTTCGCCGAAGGATCTCATATTTTCGGCCTGATGCTCTTTATGGGTGAGCAGCACTCTCTCTACCTCGGGGATAAGCGGCAGCATACGGTTGCTTGACTTGTTTTTCATTTTATCAAAGCCTTTTGGCTGATAGCGTCCGTCGATATTTGCCTCGACGACCTTATGTGAGACAGACAGAGTTTTTGTTCTGAAGTCGATGCTGCTCCACCTTACGCCGAGCGCCTCGCTTCTTCTCAGCCCGTAGTATGCCGAAAGCAGGACGGGTATGTAGATCGTGGAATTCTTTGCAGCGGCAAGCAGCATTCTGACCTCGTCATCGCTGTAAAACGAAGCGCGGTAGTTTTCTCTTTTCGGGCGGTCGCAGTGAGTGCAGGGGTCGTCGTCGATGTACTCGTGCTTGATCGCATATCTGAGCGCCGCATGAATAATCCCGTGATAGCGTTGGACAGATGTCCCGCACAGACCTTCTTTGTCAAGGTAGTCATAGAACTCGTTGAGATCCTCGCCTGCAAGGTCGCCGACCGTTATATTTCTCTTTCCGAAAAATTTCGTAATGCGTCCGTTTATCATTTTCAGATAACCGTCATAGGTGGAAATCTGGAGCCTGTTCTTCGAGCCGATGACCCAATCGCGGAGATACTCCGTGATCGGCTGCGACTGTACTCTGTCCCTTTCGCTGATGAACAGTTCGGGGTGCTTTTTCTTGCTGACGGCACGCATCAGCCGTTCCTGACTGCGGTTATATTCGTCGAGCACCTCGTTCATCCGCGCCCGGGCGAGCTTTTTTCCGCATTTCCTGTCCAGACCGAGTGCGACCCATTTTATCGTGCGCTTTCCCGTGTAATCGTAAAGGTTGACGAGCACATAATACTTGCCGTTCTTGATCTGTAAATTGCCTGTGATATTACCGTGTTGACCTTCTTTCATATTTACCTCCGTTTCCGGTCATTTTTCCACTTCAGCACCACAAGGATACCACACTTCGCCGCGAAAAGCAAGATTCGGACTGAGAATTAAGGGAAAGGACACAAATAAAAGAGGGAACCAGATTGCTCCGATTCCCCCAAGTATGCATCCGAAAACGCATACCCCAATTACTACTATATTGTTTACAACGTTCAGCAGAAATATCTTGCTTCACCGAAGAAACCTGTCCATTTTTCAATGATCTCGTCACTTCGGGCTTCGATGATCCTTACGATGTTTTTAAGAACAGTATCAGGTATCTTGGAAGCGTTATTCGCTATGAGGCATTTGCCGGCAGAGGTTATCCATACCTTAGTGCCGTTCGCTTTGGGCTTGCCCTCTGCAATATGAACGTGAACCGGCTCAAGCGGATCGTTTTCATTTGACCAGAAGTATATCCAGTATGCACCGACCTTAAAGACCTGAGGCATTATCAAAGCCCCCTTCTTTTGAAAACTCGATTATAAGGTGAGCGGTAGAACGGATAACATCCATATATTTATTAACTTCTGCATCGCTGAATCCGTAGATCTCTTCTACCGAGTAATCAGGCAGATAGCAGGTCATATGATGAAAGCAGTCCTTTTCATCAGGCTTTTCAACATAGACCTTGACTCTTTCGTCAGGCAAAAATTCCGAGTGGACGATCTCGGCTTCGTCATCAAGCGTCATAAAAGGGTACATCATAATTCTCACCTCGCCTTTCTTGTTTGATATATTATACCACAGTTTCGTTTGAAAATCAAGCGGTTTTTAGTTTTTGCATCTTATCCCGCCAGCAGTCTTGAAATGATCTTCGCCGAGCGTTCCTTGCTTTTGAAGTCGAGATGCGAATATACATCTGCCGTTGTTCGGTAATTTGAGTGGCCAAGCCATTCCTGTATCGCCTTCATCGGGACATCGTTTGCAAGCAGCAGGCTGGCACAGGAGTGCCGCAGATCGTGGTATCGGATATGCCGCAGACCGTTCTCTTTCAGCAGTCTGCTGAACTGAGCGGAGAGTGTGTTCGGGCGGATCAGCTTTCCCATTTCATCCACGCAGATATAATCATCAAAGCGGTGATCGTATGCCTCACGGCAGAGGCGGCGCTGCTCGTCCTGATGCTTTTTCAGCCTGAGCAGGGCAGTTTCGATCTCGGGAATAAGCGGCAGTACGCGGTTGCTCGATTCATTTTTCATCCTGTCGTGTCCTACTGCCTGCCATTTATCTCCGACCTTCTGCTCCACGACCTTGTGTGCTATCTTGACTGTTTTGTTTCGGAAGTCGATATTGCTCCATTTCAGACCGAGAACTTCGCTCCGGCGCAGAGCATAGTGTGCGGTCAGCAGGATCGGAATATAGATCGGACTGTCGGCTGCTGCCTTAAAAAGCTCCGTCAGCTCGTCGGCGCTGTAATACGCAGCACGGTATTGTTCGGCTTTGGGACGGTCTGCGAAATCGCATGGGTTGCTGTCGAGATACCGGTGCTTGACGAGAAACGCAAAGGCGCTGTGTATCAGTCCGTGGTATCTCTGCCTGCTTGCACCTTTAAGACCGCATCGTGTGAGCCAGGAATAGAAGCCGTTGAGATCCTCTCCGGTCAGATCATAGACGGTTGTTCCGAGCGGCTCAAAGTATTCGCTGAGCCGACCGCTGCACATACCCTTATAGCCCTGTACGGTAGTCGCCTGAAGATCAGCCGAACGGTGTTCGATCCATTCAAGGATATATTCACAGACGGGGAGCGCAAGAATGCGCCGCTGTTCAAGCAGAAATTCTTCGGGGTGTTTCATTTTTGAGATCGCCCGCAGGAGCCTTTCCTGCCGTTTGTTATAGACTGCAAGCAGATCGTCAAGGAAAGCAGCTGCGGCCTTTTTGTTCCCTTTGACCGCCAGCCCCGTGCTTATCCATTTCTGCCTGCGCCGTCCGTCCTCGCGGAGATTAAGGACGGCGTAGTATTTTCCGTGTTTAGTCTGGAGGCTTCCGGTTATCATTTTCATCCGCAGCACCTCCGTTAAGCATATATTCGATGATACCGAGCTTGGGGATCTTTATATTTCTCCCGACCTTGAAGCTCCGTACCGCACCGCTGTCCACGAGCTGATAGGCGGCGTGCCTGCCCACGGACAGCATTTTCATCAGATCAGGAATATCGACGACATCGGGATAGTCGGTAAACATCTTATCATATAATATTTCGGCTCTCGCCATTTGCTGTCACCTCTCATTGTTTTATTTGTTTTGGTTTGGATTATAATTGAGTTGCTCATATTAAAAACTTCCTTTCGTAAAAGATAAAGGGTGCGCCGTTTGACCGCACCCTTGGTGAGTCCGATCTTATTGTACTTATAGCTGTTGCCGTTTTGGAAACACCTGCCCTGATTCGGGGCGGGTGCTGAACGGTTTGTTCAGTACCGCCGGTAGGTCGGTTTTCACGACCTACCGAAAAAAAGATGACGCCCTGATTCGGGGCATCATCTCCAAGGTATGGTGAACGTTTTGTTCACCGTTAAGGGGTGTCCGTTTTGGCCTCCCCTTGAGGTGGTGTTTCACCACCTCATCATGGGGTCACGTTTCGTTACTGCATCGGTTCTATCTTCCAATCCCGATACTCGCCGTCCTCGTCATAAGGATAGAACGCATCCTCATCAAAGGGCGGGAGATCCCTGTCGTTGCCGTCGAACATCCGCTTGCAGACATACGGCCAGTTGTCGAGGAAGATACCCGCCTGCGTATCGAGCGCATACCACTCACCATCACCCTTGACCACATTGAAGGTGTGTCCGTACCAGCCGTTGTCGGTGCAGAAGGCATAGGCACATTCGAGCCCGATGCCCTGACAGACATAGTAGGTTTCGAGCGCATGATAAACGCAGGAGCCCCAGCCGTTCTTGGTCATCCAGTTGAACACCGCAACGGCCTTTCCGTAGTCGGTACCGTCGTGCTTGAGCTTCTTGCCGACCTGGATATAATAGTAAGGCGTAGTGTCGGTTTCCTCAAGGTTTTCGATCATCGTTGCAAGGCAGGTTACGTCCGGCACCTCAACGTAAGTGATACCGTCTATGATCGCAGTGGTGGTCGCTTTGGATATGATAGGCGGTTTGGATACGGTTATCTTCGTTGTGGTAGTCACCGCAGGCTGGGTGGTAGTCGTGGTTGTAGTCCTTGGCATCGCTGTGGTTGTTGCTTTGGTTGTGGTAGTAGCCCTTGTGGTCGGGCGCTCGGTCTGCGTTGTCACCCTCGTTGTTGTGGTCGTGCTGACAAGCTCCTGCTGCGCCGACACAGGCTCGGTAGTTGTTGTGCGAGTGGTTGTGCGGCTTGCGGTCTCTGTGGCGGACACGTCGGTTGTGGCGGCTGACACGGGCGCTGTTGTGGTTGTTGTCCGAGCCGTGGTTGTGGTAGTCGCTGTCGGCTTGGTCACGCTCGCCGTGGTGCTTACCGCTTGGCTCGGTGCCTTGCTTGTGACCGACGAGGTTGTTTCTCTCTCCGTTATTACAGCGGAGGTTGAAGTGTTCGGCGTGGTCTCGGCGGTAGGTTCTGTGATTGGCTCCGCTGTCTGCGCACAGCCTGACAGCAGAGCGGCGAGGATGAGTATTGCTATCGCTTTTTTCATTCAGATTCCTCCCTCAGTATTTCCAACATCAGCTCCGCTCCGTCACGGAAGCCTTGTGTATAGCACCGCTCGTTGCTGATGCAGTTCTGATCCCCGTGGATATCGGTCAGCCTGTCGAAGTCCTCTCTCTGCTTTTCGCTCAGACCCGCTATGAACTCGTCGTACAGCTTCACCCACTCGGCTGACAGCCTGACGTACTCGCTGTCCGATGTGTACCGCATTTCTATCGGGATGTTGTTCCCGAGGTACAGTTCCTTGATGGTCATTTATCACCACCTCCTTGACTATCAAGGATACCACACCCGCCGCTGAATAGCTATCACCAATGTCGACAGATTGTTCTGCCGGGATTTGTGCATAGGGGTGAACGCGGCGTTCACCCCCCTTGCGAGGATGACGGGATGTTTCATCCCGCCACCTGCAAAGGGTGTAATGTTTCGTGACACCCTTCGCTACCCTTTGAGAACTCGGTTCTGTTCCAGAACTGAGTCTGACCGAACGGTTCGTTCTGTCAGCTTTTACTGCCCGGTTTTGAGTTCCATGCGCTTCTTTTCCTGAATCTCAACTACCTCCTTGTCATCTTCAATCTTAACTATGACCTTGGTTCCGTCAATCTTCGTAATAATGATTTCGATATTTTTCATTCTCTCACCTCCTTTGAGGCAGACCGGATTCCCGATTTGGGAACCTGGTCTGCCAGTTTGTCTCGGGTTCTTCCTCTTAATCATAGCGGAGTCTGACTGGCTTCTTTTCCTGGATTTCAATTACCTCCTTGTCATCCTCGACCTTGACTATGATCTTGGTTCCATCCTCTTTGGTAATAACGAATTCAGTATCTTTCATTTTCTCACCCCCTTCTACATCTTCATTCCGAGTTCTTCCTTCTTCCTGAACTCCTCTGCCAGCAGCTTGCGGTCGGAGATCTGAAAGTCATCGTCCTCGGCAGGCTCGTCCGCGATCAGCGCAGCCAGAGCCCCAAGGCCGAGAGCAGCAGCGCCAAGCTCGCTTGTGAGATTATTATCACAACCCACATTCTGGCCTTGAGCTTGTGTTTGAATTCTTCGAGCTGCTTCGTCTGCGTAGAGAATTGCTCGTTCAGTTTCCCAGCCTGTTTGACCAAATCTTGAAGCGCTTTCCGCTGCTCGGTCAGCGCCTGCTCCGAACTCTGCTCGATCTTCTTCAGCAGATACTGCGTGTCCTCTCTCGTCAGCAGATCCGACATCGTTTCCAATATCTCCGCCTGCGTATCCGAGGTCTGCTTCGTCAAGCCGATCAAAGCCTTCCAGTTGCTGTCGAACACCAAGGACGCTTTGCTTGTGTCCAAGGCTTTCTCGACGTTCTCTTGCGAGACGCGCCTCATTTCCTCTAATCTCGAATTCACGGATCATCATCTCCTTCCTGTATTTTTCTTCGTGAAGTTTGTCGTCGCGCACCCTGCACCCGTTGGGACAGGTGTAGGTAATATACTTGTGGTTGTCCTTCCACTTGACAGAGTACCCTTCCTGCCGCATCAGCCAAATGAAATGCTTTTTGCTTTTGGCCTTTCGCATAGCGTAGTCGATAGTGTTTATCAGTTCGACCTTCCAGCTCTCGCCTTTCATTCCCGA
>CAMVIL010000074.1 GCA_947167535.1 uncultured Ruminococcus sp.
GATGTAAGAAAATATTTGATCCCCGATTGCATAGATACAAAGATCCCTTCAGGTTGATCCCGAAGGGTGTATTACCGACCGTATGCAGATCGGGGATTTTTCTAAAATGACCGTGCAAAGTGAGGTGAACGATGTTGGCGCGGAAGAAAAGGATAGCCATTATCATGGGCAGGATCTACAAGGATATCAACAAAAACCTGATAAGCGGTATGCTGGAACAGGCAAAGGCGCTGGGTTACAGCGCTTTCATCTTCGCACTGAACGAGGCCTGCGACAACGAGAAGATCACCCACGGCGAGAAGAATCTGTTCCACGCGCTGGATTTTTCCCGCGTAGACGGCGTGGTGTACGCGCCTTATACATTCTGTTCCGACGAGTATCACGGGTACATAGATGATTTCCTCGCCGAGCACTGTCCGAAGCCTGTCGTTCGTATAGGGTTGGAGGACGGACAGTTTACGCCTGTCTGGTATGATGACAGAAGCGAGATCGCCGAGATCACCCTCCACCTGATCTACGGACACAACTGCAAAAAGCTTCTCTGCCTGACGGGTCCCCGCGAGATGACGGTGGCTGACAGCAGAGCAAACGGCTTCCTCGACGCCATGCAGAAGGCGGGGCTGGATCACTCGGGTGAGAATGTGATATTCGGTGATTTCTGGATAATCTCGCCCCGAAAGCTGGCTAACGAGATCGCCGACGGTATCAGAGAAAAGCCCGACGCTGTCGTGTGCACCAACGACACGATGGCGATAGCGCTCTGCGACGCGCTTGCCGAGCGTGGGTATTCCATTCCCGACGATATCCGAGTGACAGGCTACGACGGCATAACTGAAGCGCGGATGCACCTCCCCCCGATAACGACCTACCGCACCTCGCAGGAGATGCTGGGAAGAAGAGCAGTATGTCTGCTGTACGAGCAGATCAGCGGCGAGAAGTGCGAACCTGTCAGAACCGAAAAAGGCTTGATACTCTGCCGCGAAAGCTGCGGCTGCAATCCCGTCCACGAGAGAAACGACCCCTTCGACGCCGAGCACCGGCTCACAGAAGAGGGGTACATGGACTGCACGGTATCTGCGGCATTCCACGGCGCAGATACGTTAGACGAGCTGATAGACGAAATGATCTATATGCGGTATAAGTTTATGTACAACCAGGATTTCGAGTCGAACAGGCTGTTTCTCTGCCTGTGTACCGACTGGGATCAGGTCGTGAGCACCGACAACGCGCTTGATTACAGGCGCGACGGTTATTCCGACACCATGTTCCTTATAGGCTCGGACGGCAGCAGGTGCAATTTCCGCCTGACGGAGATACTCCCCGAGGCGATGGACACTCCCGACTTCTCCGCGACGTTTTTTCTTCCCGTGCATTTTCAGGATCAGTGCTACGGATATATCGCCCTTGATCTTCAGGAGAACATCGACAACTTCAACATGGAGTACATCAAGTACTGCCGTGAGGTCAACAACGCGCTGAAGTACCTGAGCACAAAGAACGAGCTGAAGCGCCTTATCCACCGCCAGACCGTCAGCCTCCTGCGAGATGAACTGACGGGATTGTACGTCTTTGAAAACTGCAGGGATATGTGGACGGAGATGAGGGAATCTTCCATTGGCAACCACGAGAAGCTCTACATGGTGGTCGTTACCGCAGGCGGTATACGGCATATCGAGAACAAGTTCGGTTCTGTCGAGAGCGACAAGGGGATTATGACCATCGCCGACATTCTGTCAAAGAGCTGCCGCAGCCGTGAGCGGCTGTTCAAGGCGGCGGACAGAAGCTTCGTCATGATAGGTTCCGACAACAGACCCGAGAAACGTGTGGACGAATACATCAAAAAGATCGACGAGAAGCTGTGGAAGCACACCATCACCAGCAGCGAGAACCACATCATCTATGCCAAGACGGAATCGAAGATCGTGGAGGATACCGCATCTCTCGGCGCCGATGACGTTGCGGATATCATCGGGAGTATGCTGGAAATCATCGACGAAAGAGCCGAGAAGCAGCTCTCGGGGCATCTGCACTACTCCAAGCTTCTCAAACTCAGGCGGGATATCTTTATCCACCCCGACCGCAGCTGGAGCAGCGATGTATGCAGCCAGAAGCTGAACATTAGCAGGTCATATTTCGGCAAGATATATTTCCAGACCTTCGGGGTGAACTTTATACAGGATCTGCAAAAGAGCAGACTCAACTGTGCCAAAAACCTGCTGACTTCCACCACGCTGCTGCTGCCCGACATCGCCGAGCGCTGCGGCTACGATTACTACAACTTCATGCGTGTATTCAAAAGAGAATTCGGCATGACGCCGACACAGTACCGAAAGAACAATCAGTGAAAATGACAAAGTCCGGAACGGCCAGAAGCAGCCGTCTCGGACTTTATCTATATATAATATTCCTGTTATCTTACCGTTACGGTAACAGCGTGCTTGATCGCCTCTGCGGCAGTCCATTCGCCGTTCACCTTAGCCGCCACCGCGACCTTGTATGTCTTGCCCGCAGTCAGGTTCTTGGGAGTGGTGTAGCTGAGGGTCGATGCGGGGATCGCCGAGGTCTGGACTCTCCACTTTCCTGCCAGATACACGGCTATGCCGTAACCTGTCGCACCCTCCACCTTTTTCCATGTGAATCTGATCTGGTGGTACTGCTCGCTGTACTCGACATTCGTGATCTCGGGATATACCGAAGCAGCAGTATCTGCGGCAGTCGAAGCCGCCGCGATGTAGTTCATGCAGCCCGAAGACTGTCCGTTGGCACCCAGCGTCACGGTATCGCCAGCGTTCATCTTCTTAGAGTAGAGGACGAATGTGACATCGTTGCAGGTCTTGACAGCGAGGCTCGTCTTAGTAAAGCTGCCCAGCCATGCAGGGGGATTCGTCACGCGGCTGTCAAGTCCGACGTAAAGCGTCAGGGCTTTGTTCGCCGTGACCGCTGCCTGATCCTTTGAGGAGACCTTGGCGTCGCAGGGAGTCAGAAGCAGTTCTGCGCCATTCAGCTGTTCGGGGAAAGATGTGATCCCGCACTTTTCGGCGGGTCTGTCGCCGAAGACGGCGTCGCCTGCCGCGAGGGTCTTGTCTATCGACCAGCTGCTGTAATAGTCGGTGTCAATGATCTCAGCCGTGATCAGATCGCCGCAGACGGGGTCGTAAACGACGGGAGCGCCGTTATATCTGACTTCGTCGCCCGCAAGCTCGTTTAAGTACATCTCCAGATTGGTGTAATCATCTCCCGAGAGGGATACGATGGCGCCGTCCTTTGCATCGTTTGGGTTCAGACCGTGAGAAGACTCCCACGCATCGGGCATACCGTCGCGGTCGGTATCCGCAGGAGCAGAGCCGCCCTTGAAGTTGGAACTGCCGGGGTAGCCGCCGACATCGGTCTGGCTGTCGATGATACCCTTGAGGCCGTCCTTGCTTCCGGTGTAGGTATAGCTGCCCTCCTTGACTTCCTTATGATAGCGGGTGTCGAGGTAGTCGAATTTCGGAGCGCTTGCGCCTGCATTTGCGATCACCTGCTGGTACGCATCGGCTGCCGACTGGGTATTTACATAGGACTCGAAGAAGGGAGTGTTGCTGCGGATGGTGTCGTTTGTGGAGTTCTTGCCGCCGGACACAGCCTTGCCGCTGCTCCATTCGTCCGTCTCAGCAGCGATCAGCACCTTGCCGTCGCGGGCGACTTTCGTGTTGCCCGAAGCATAGAGCATCTGCATATCCGAGGTGTTCAGCTCGTTGCCGTCCATCGAAACAAGATGCAGACTGGTATTGCTGCAGTATCCTGCCTTGTAATAGTTATTTACAAACTGAACGCGCCTTGCACCGCCGTCGGTGGTCCTGTTCTGCCAGTTGTAGACAACGTTGTTTCTGATATCAAGCTGACCGCCGTAGTGGACGGCGTCCTGCTCCATAGCGCCTGCAAGCGACCAGTTGCGTCCCGCGTTGTCCACCAGCAGATTGTGGTGGAAGGAGCCCGTGTAGCCGCCGATGGAAGCCGCGAAGGAATGACGCTCGGTGTTCTCGCGGTCGGAAGCATCGTAGTGTACGGAATTGTTCAGCGACTCTGCTATAATGCTCCACTGGAAGGTGATGTTCGCCGCACTTCTCGAGGAGAATCCCTCGTCGGTCGCCCATGCGATGGAGCAGTGGTCGATGATGGATTCGCTGCAGCTGCCAAGTCCCATTCCGCCCATGGATTTGCCCGAGACATCGCCCACGCGGGTACGGATATTGCGTATCACAACATCGCTTGAGCCCATCGCGCCGAAGGTGTAATTGATAAGCGTGATGCCGTCGCCGGGAGCTGTCTGTCCCGCGACGTAAACATCGCCGCCGTCCTCGGGGATACAGAGCACCGAATTCAGCGCGATGACTCCGCCCACGTCGAAGACGATGGTGCGGACGCCCTTCATCGTTTCAAGACCGTATCTCAGCGAGCCTTCGCCCGAATCGTTCAGATTGGTGACATGGTAAACGTATCCGCCTCTGCCGCCTCTTGCGTAACGTCCGTAGCCTTCGGCACTGGGGAAGGCAAGGCGGTTGACCTTGAAGGAGTAGACAGCGCCCCTGACAGTACCGCTGTCGGTGACTTCATCGACGCGCCAGTAGTATGTGGGAATGGAAGAATAACTGCTGTCGAGAGCGTATCTCGTGCCGCTCTGATTGCCCTTGAACTCGGCAGAGGAACGGTTTGCGTTGAACACAGCGTTGTAGTCGGTGCCGATGTAAACGTCGTGGGATCTTGCATTTTTTCCCGCCGTCCAGGACAGACCGTCGCTTATGTCGAGATGCTCCTGCTGGTCGGCAGGGGACATTTTCGACACGCCGTTTACGGGGTCGCTTCCGTCCAGCTCAAAGCCGTTGAGCCACGCCACGTTCTGCTTGCCGCCGCCCTCGGGGGTAATGAGTATGGTCACACTGCTCCCCGACCATGTGACGTAGGAGATGCCCGCGGCATTTTCGTCGGTGACATTAGTCGGGCAGTTCACGCCGCTGAGGACTTTACTGCCATTGACCGAGATGCTCAGCTTGCTGTTGGTATAGCCGTCGGTGTTGCAGTGCCACATCTGCAGGGAATGAGTCCCGTTTGAAAGACCCGAAATCTCAAGCTTCAGCACTCCGCCGCTGTCGCCGTCCTTGACCTTTGCGCCGTCCATGGTAAGGCGCGGATAAACGCCGCTCTGAAGCTGGAGCTTCTTGTTGTTGGCACCGCAGACGCCGTTGCCGGAGCCGCCGCCCTGAGACAGCTTGAAGGAAACGTTGCCCACCTTATAGGAAGCAGATGAGCCGTCCGTCAGTATCCAGTTGTTGGCGTTTTTGGAATAGGACGCCTTTCTGCCGTCGTTTCTGTTGATGTCCACGCGAATGCGCGAGCCTGTTTCAAAGGACGCCGCCTCTGCTGTCAGCACGGACTCCGCGTTCAGACTCTGCGGCAAGGCAGCTCCGCTAAGTGTGCAGACGATCGCCATGACCGCCGCAGCTATTCTGGTTTTTCCCGAGACCATTTTGATTCCTCCCGAATGATGTTTTACGATTTTGCGGTCGAACCGCATTTTCATCAAATATACCACATAATCGCAGCTATATCAATGTTTTTTTAGTATCAAAACATTGCAGTTTCGGCTGTCATCCCGCAAAGTATCCCACAAACCGAAGGCTCCGATATGACGGCAGAAGCCGTCGGTCAGGCATTGCAGGGCACATCGGAAGGGTGAAATATTTCGTCATGGGCTGTATAACGGGCGGGAGGCGGGATTTTCGCACCGTTTTTTTATGTCGTTTTGCTTTGTTCTGGTATAAAAATGCAAGGTTTAGGACGATTTTTGCCATTTTAACCACCGGTCAATCGTGGTATTATTGTATTATGAATTATTACGGTATAACGCTTTTTTTAAGATCGGAGGATACATCATGAAGAAAAGTTTCAAACGCGGAGCTGCGGTTTTTCTCGCAGCTCTGCTTGCGGCGGCTAACGTCACGACCACCGGGGCACCGGCAAGATCTCTCACTGCTTCGGCGGCCTCGGGAAAGATACTGGCATTTCCGGGAGCTGTCGGCGGCGGTAAGTATGCGACCGGCGGACGCGGCGGCGAGGTCTACCACGTCACCAACCTCAACGACAGCGGCGCAGGTTCGCTGCGTGATGCGGTCAGCAAGTCGGGACGTATCGTCGTCTTTGATGTCAGCGGCACCATCACTCTGAGCAGCAACATCGTCTGCAGCAGCAATGTCACCATCGCGGGACAGACTGCTCCCGGCGGTTCGGGCATAACCCTCAAGAACTACAAGTTCGGCATGGGCGGAGATAATATCATCGTGCGCTACCTGTCGTCGCGTCCCGGTGCCGACAAGGCTACAAGCTCGGGCAACGATGCATGGGGCGGCGCCAAGGGCTCCAATTCCATCGTAGACCACTGCTCCCTCGGCTGGACCACCGACGAGCAATGGGGTCTCTACTCCAACAACAAGAACTACACCGTGCAGTATACCGTCATCGGTCCCGCGAACTCGTGGGGCGGACAC
>CAMVIL010000075.1 GCA_947167535.1 uncultured Ruminococcus sp.
CCGCCTTCAAGGATTTTGCCATAGGCAGCGACGACTCACTGAAGCTCAATGTCACCATCGGAGTTTCTGTCTACCCCGACCACGGCGACGACTTCGACACTCTGCTGGGCAAGGCAAGACAAGCCTACAAGCTCGCCAACCGCAAGGATGACAACCGCATAGGTTTCTACAAGCAGCGCACGGCTGACGAAAACGGCAAGGAGGAAAGCTGATGAGAAAACTACCTTTCAGCGCGGCAGCGGCTCTTCTGACCGCCGCAGTCATGACCCTTTCCTCGTGCTCGCTCAAGCGGACAATAGTTGCAAACAGCCGCCGCGAGATCACTATACCGCCGTCGATCTCCTTCTCATGGTGGGGAAGCGAGACACGCAACTCCTATACCCTCAAGGGCATCAAGATTTTCGAGGAGGACAACGGCAACACTCTTGAGGTGCAGCCCTACGCCTACGACTTCGAGGGCTACAAGAGCAACCTCGACGCCCTTGTGAGCTGCGGCAAGGAATGCGACCTTATGCAGATCAACTCCTCGTGGCTAAGACCCATGGTGGAGGAAAAAGACGCGCTCTACGACCTCAACGAGCTGAACGAGTACATCGCTCTCAACAACTACACCGCCGAACAGCTCAGCTACTGCACCATCGACGGCAAGCTCTACGGTCTGCCCACATCTCTCAACGCTATCACATTCTACCATAACAACGCGATCTACGCCAAGTATGCCCTCAATCCGCCCGAGACCTGGGACGATCTCTTTACGGCGGCAGAGCTGATGTCGCCCGACGGCATTTACGTTCTGGAGAGCTATCCCAAGCACTACTGGATAATGCTCATCGCGCACGAGGAGCAGCTCTCGGGGATATCCTCCTTCGGCGCCTGCTTCGGCAGGAACAATGTCATCTCCATGATGAACTTCTACAAGGAGCTTCGCGACAAAAAAGTCATACCCACCGAAGACTACACAAAGGAGCTGTTCTTTGATGGCAGGTGCGCCAGCGAGGCGCTCTGGGTCTCCGACGCGGATTATTACGCCGAGCCCATCAAGGAGCACAACGGTCTGCTGGAGATAGGCAAATGCATCTCCAGTCCCGATCAGAAGCGCATCGGCTGGTACGTCAAACCGAATTCGGTCTACTCCATAAAGAAGGACACCGAGTACCCCGAAGAGACAGCCAGTCTGCTCAACTTCCTCGTCAACGACAGCAGAATGGCTGCGCTGCAGGGTACCGAAAAGGGCATACCGCTGTCCAAGTCCGCACTGGAAGTGCTGGAAGGCAACAAGCTCCTCAAAGGCGCCGCATTCGAGGCAGGCAAGCTCATCAACGACAACATCGCCGACTACGAGCTGATGCCCGCCGCTATGGAAGACACCGAACGCTACGAGGCGTTCTTCGAGCAGTATCTGCTGTTTGAAAGCGGCAAAAAGACCGTCGAAGAGGCTGCCGATGATTTCATCGCGGAGTATCCTTTCAATAAGCAGTAACATTCACGACCGGCGTCGTTGGCGTCGGTCATTTTTTATTTCCCAATTGTCACGCTTTGTCCTAAAGTCGTTTGACAAAGGATAGAGTGTGTGATAAAATAAACTTTAGTTTTTAACAAGGGCAGACTATGCCCGCACAGAGTAAGGAGACAATATGTTCAAGCTATTAAAACAAGAAGGCACCGCACGGCGCGGCGAGTTCCACACTCCTCACGGAGTTATACAGACCCCCGTATTCATGAACGTCGGCACTTCGGCGGCTATCAAGGGCGGCATTTCCTCGATAGACCTTGCAAACGACCTGAAATGTCAGGTGGAGCTTTGCAACACGTATCACCTGCACGTCCGCCCCGGCGACGATATCATTTACAAGATGGGCGGTCTGCACAAGTTCATGAACTGGCACAAGCCGATACTCACCGACAGCGGCGGATTTCAGGTTTTTTCGCTGGCTCAGCTGCGTAAAATAAAGGAAGAAGGCGTGTACTTCAACTCCCACGTTGACGGCAGAAAGATATTCATGGGTCCCGAGGAGAGCATGAGGATACAGTCGCATCTGGCGTCTACCATCGCTATGGCGTTCGACGAGTGCGTCGAGAATCCCGCCGAGCACAGCTACTCCAAGGCTTCCTGTGAGCGCACCACCCGCTGGCTTACGCGCTGCGTCACCGAGATGAAGAGACTCAACTCCCTCGAAGACACGATAAACCGCGAGCAGATGCTCTTCGGAATAAATCAGGGCTGCACCTACGACGACCTCAGAGTCGAGCACATGAAGCGCATTCGCGAGATCGATTACTGCGCTGGCTTCGCCATAGGCGGCCTTGCAGTGGGCGAGCCTACCGACGTTATGTATCACGTCATCGAAACGGTGGAGCCGTATATGCCCGCCGACAAGCCCCGCTACCTCATGGGAGTGGGCACGCCCAGCAACATAATCGAGGCGGTCTACCGCGGGATAGATTTCTTCGACTGCGTAATGCCGTCGAGAAACGCGCGCCACGCCACCATCTTCACATGGAACGGCATAATGCACGCCCACAACAAGCAGTACGAGCTGGACGACCGTCCCCTCGATCCCGAGTGCGACTGCCCCACCTGCCGCAATTTCTCAAGAGCGTACATACGTCACCTGTTCAAGTCCAACGAGCAGCTGGCGGGACGGCTGGCGGTGCAGCACAACCTCTACTTCTACAACACCCTAACCGAGCGGATAAGAGAAGCTCTCGACGAGGGCAGGTTCACTGAGTTCAGGAACGAGTATTCCAAGAAGCTCGCAGGAAAGCTGGTGGATTGATAAATGGAAGAAAAAGCATCCGAAAGAGCAGCCGATGGATTCTGGTTCTTTTTGGTGATAATCGCATTCCTGCTTTTGCTTGCAGGCATAGGACTGGTGATACTTGCCATCGGTGTGGCGGTTTCCGACAGGGACTTCCCTGTTGCCGGGGTGCTTGCCCTTGGAGCCGCAGTCTGCTTTGTCATCAACAGGCTGATAGTAGCGGCTGACGACAAGCGTGACGCCGAGAAAAAGAAGAAGGCGGAAGAAGAACGTGCAGCGCAGATACACGATATCACCTACAACGATGATGTGTTTGGCAGGCTCACCTTCCGCTACGACTCTGCCGAAGATGAGGTCACTATGGACAGCGAGCAGCTTCCGAAGTTTTCAGAATACAGTGAATTAAAGGTCCGCGCCAATGAGATCGGGGACAGAGTCGGCGTTATAGTTAAAGCGCTTCACCGTATCTACGATAACAAGGATGAAATCATCGCCCTTACTCAGGAAAAATACCTGGCAGAGTGTGTAAAGCAGGGCTATACCCATTGTGAAGAAGAGATCATCGACAGCGAGTTTGTCTCCGGCAATCTCGTATTCAAAGAGTTGTCCGTATGGCTGGAAGAGGTTGACGGCAAATACTACGGTTGTCTGAGCGCCAACACCTATGATCCGGTGATCCACGATGATCTTCACGTCACCTTCAAGTTAGATGATGAAGACAGCGGTTACGAATTCAATTGGTACTGATAACATGATAAAGCTTGCAATTTTTGACCTTGACGGAACGCTGATAGATTCACTGGGAGATCTGGCGGCGGCGGTGGAATACGCCCTCGTGCAGAACGGCTATCCCTCAAACCCGCCCGACAGTTACAGATATTTCGTCGGCAACGGAGCGCTGAAACTCATCGAGCGTGCCCTGCCCGCAGGCACCGACGAGGCGGAGATAAAACGCATACACGGGATATTCTCGGCGAGGTACAGAGAGCATTGTCTCGACCTGACCGCGCCTTACGACGGCATTTCCGAGATGCTTAAAAGGCTCAAAGCCGCGGGCATACGGCTGGCGGTCGCTTCCAACAAGCCCGACGAGTTCTCGAAGAAGATAGTGAACGAGGTATTCGGCGGCGGGCTGTTCGACACGGTCCACGGAAAGCGTGACGGCGTCCCCACCAAGCCATCGCGGGAGATTGTAGACTCGATAATGAGTGAGCTGAGTATCGGCGCGGAGGAGACTGTCTTCGTAGGAGACTCCAACGTCGACGTGCAGACGGCTCACAACTCAGGCTTAAAGTGCATAGGTTGCGCGTGGGGTTTCAGAGGTGCCGACGAGCTTCGCGACTCGGGCGCCGACATAATTGCTTATAATACTAAAGATATTGCAGATATAATACTGGAGGCAGCGGAATGAAGGACTTCTACAAGAGATTTGTCAATGAAGAGTTGGACGGCGAGGGCAGGCTTTTAAAATTTGAGCTGAACCTTCCCGACAACTTCAATTTTTCATACGACGTGGTAGACGAGATGGCGAGGCTCGATCCTGACGGACTGGCGATACTCTGGGTCAGCGAGAACGGCGAAGACAAGCGCTTTACCTACCGCGATCTTAGCGAGCTTTCAAACCGCGTCGCCAACATGATGACCGCTCACGGCGTCAAGAAGGGCGACTTCGTGATGGCTGTGCTCAAGCGCCACTATGAGTTCTGGCTGCTGGCTTACGGTCTCTTCAAGATAGGCGCCGTGCTGGTGCCCGCCACCAATCAGCTGTCGCCGAAGGACTACGTATACCGCTTTGAGGCAGCCGACATCAAGTACATTGTCGCCACTGCCGAGAACAGCGTTGCGGAAAAAGTGGACAAGGCTACCCTCAAATACCAGTCCCTCGCCGAGAAGTTCATCACTCACGGTGAGCGTGAGGGCTGGACGGATTTCATGACCGAGGTCATGAAGTACCCCGCCGAGCTTGAAAGAATCCCCACCCTCAAGACCGAGCCGATGCTCATGTATTTCAGCTCGGGTACCACGGGTCAGCCCAAGATGGTGCTGCACAACTACATGATAGCGGCGGCGCACATCCTCACAGGCAAGCACTGGCACCACCTCTCGGAAGGCGCTCTGCACCTTACCGTTTCAGAGACAGGCTGGGCGAAGTGCGCGTGGGGCAAGATGTTCGGACAGTTCGCTGCGGGCGCTACCACCTTTATCTACGACTTCGACCGCTTCGACCCCGACAAACTCATGGGAATGATAGAGAAATACAAGGTAACGAGCTTCTGCGCTCCGCCTACCATGTACCGCTTCTTCATCAAGGCGGGCATGGAGAAGTATGACCTTTCCAGCATAAAGTACAGCTGTATCGCAGGCGAGGCGCTCAATCCCGAGGTGTTCAACCGCTGGTATGAGTACACGGGACTCAAGCTGATGGAAGGCTTCGGTCAGACCGAGTCCGCCATCACCGTCGGCAACCTCTTCGGCATGGAGCCCAAGCCGGGTTCGATGGGCAAGCCTACTCCCCTTTACAATGTCGGACTGGTGGACGACATCGGCAGACCCGTAAAGGTCGGCGAGGTCGGCGAGATAGTTATTTACGGCGAGCAGGGCAAGACTCCCGGACTGCTGATGGAATACTACCGCAATCCCGCTGAAAACACCCACGCATGGCGCTTCGGCTTCTATCACACAGGTGACACCGCCTACATGGACGAGGACGGCTACTTCTGGTACGTCGGAAGAACGGACGACCTCATCAAGGCTTCGGGCTACCGCATCGGACCCTTTGAGATAGAGAGCATCCTGATGGAGCACCCCGCAGTAATGGAGTGCGCGATAACAGCGGCAGACGACCCGATACGCGGCAAGGTAGTCAAGGCGACGATAATCCTCACCAAGGACTACTCCCCCTCCGACGAGCTGGTCAAGGAGCTGCAGACCTACGTCAAGAACGCCACCGCGCCCTACAAGTACCCCCGCATAATCGAATTCGTCGACGAGCTCCCCAAGACGATAAGCGGCAAGATACAGCGTGCACAGATACGCAAAAACGATTCCAAGTAAAGACAAAGACCGAACGGTTCAAAAAGCCGTTCGGTCGTTTTTATATCGCGTATATCATCGTGTCCCACGCGGGGTAGTAGGGCGGCTGTCTGAGATGCAGCTGGTAGTCGCCACGTATCGCGAGTATCTGCTCTGAGAGGTCAAGGATATCGTAGGGGCGATGGTACGCCGACACCGCAAGGCGCGGACGGCAGGTGCGTATCGTCTCCGCCGAGCCCTCCAGCGCCTGACTCTCTGCGCCCTCGACGTCGTACTTTATCACGGAACACTCGCCGCCGCAGAGAACTGAATCCAGCGACCGCGCCGCCGTCACCTCGCCGGAGCCGCTTATCTGCGACTGCCTGCCCGCGCTCTGGGAGAAGCAAAGCGTCGTGTCAAATCCCCACGCACAGGCGTTGACGGCTATTACGTTGTCGAAGCTTTCCAGCCGCTTGACCAGCTTACGGTAGGAGCGCTTGTCCGGCTCGAAAGCGTATATCCCGAGGTAATCGGGGCAGAGGTCGGCGAACAGTTCGCAGGTATCGCCGTTGTAGGCGCCGAGGTCGGCGTAGACGTCGTCCTCACGCGGAGCGATGAAATGCCTGAAGTCGGCGAGGGGGTCAGAGAAGACCAGATCGTTGACCCATTCCGGTTTGCCCATAACGTCGCAGAGTTTCTTCCACAGACG
>CAMVIL010000076.1 GCA_947167535.1 uncultured Ruminococcus sp.
AAGGTAATCGCCCTCCTTTGAAGCGCACTCCACCTTCGAGCCGCTGAGTGTCATCTCGTCGCAGAATTTTTTTACATCGCACTTGCAGTCAACATAGTCCGCAAGCCATCTCATTGAAAGATCCATTTATATATCCTCCGTTCATTATTTTTGAATTTATTGTTTCGAGTTCATCTCTGCACGATGCTTATCTATCAGTGCCATGAACTCCTTCTGTTCTCTCAGGAAAGCCTCACTGTTGTATATGCGTACATCCGACTTGCTTCCGTCGGTGTGTTCTATCCTGAGATAGTAAGTTGTGTCTCCCTTTGAACCCATTTTTAAAACAGACATATTATATATCCTGTCATATCTCGCCAGTACAAAATGTGTGGGAGCACACAGGAATCTGTCTGTAAGATAAAATGTATCGTAATACTTCAAAGGCGGAAATGTTCCGAGACTTGCAAGGTCCTCTTCAGAAAGTCCTTTCATCAGCTTTCTGAGCTTAGGGAAAAGGCTGAAAAGTCCGATGCCGCCGAACAATAACATCGTTCCGCCCAGCATCTCGACGGCAATATTCAGCTTGCTTATCTCCTGCATCTCGAGCATTATCCCCTTTATCGTCACGGGAATACCGATGATAAAAGCTATTATGTGAAGCGGCAGCCGTTTCAGGCACATCTTGTAGAACCAGTTGTTTCTGTAGTTGTTTCGCATAATATGTTTCCTTTAAGTGTCGGTAGTCTTAATTTTCTCTCCCGAAACATGAACCGCAAACAGCCTGCACATCTCGGCGTAGGCTTTGGCTTCTTCGCCCTGCCTGCCGAGCTTTGTGATGCAGAGCTTACTGCTGCCTGCCGTTATCAGTATGCGATATTCCTTGCTGTCAGAGCTGTCCTCGTCGTTGACGGGGTCAGACTCGCACTCTTCCGAGCTTGCCTCTATCAGCTCTATCTCGTCGTACCTTACGTAGTCTGCATTCGCCGCTTCGAGGAAGCCCTCCCGCAGAAAGAAATAGCAGGGGAGCACCAGCTCGGTGCAGGACTCGCATTCGGCATTCAGGTCGCCCGGATAGCTTTTCTCCAGCCGCCTGTACTTCACCGCCAGACATATGCGCGCGTAAAGCAGGATGATAAGATAAAACCCGAGTATGACGGATATTACCCTTAGCGCCTTGAACGCCGCACACCCAGCCATCGGTACTATAACATATACAAGGCTCATGTTCAGGCTTCGCAGCCTTGCCGCTTTAAGTCGGTCGTACATTTTTGGTCTCCTGTATCCGGGACTGATTTTACAGCTGCCTCATAGTAACTTCAACATCCTCGCCGACATGGGAGTTCAGCAGCTCCATGAACTTTTCGTAGTTCTCCACTGTCTCCTTGTCGACTCTTGTCATGCCGTTGCTGAAGTCGTTGAAGATGTAGGGCATCTCACCTGCAGCCATGTTCTTTTTCTTGATGGTCACGATACGACCCTCGCGGGCAGCTTTTGCGTCGTGTCTGCCGTCGTAGGTCTCGGTGGCTTTCACCGACTTTATGTCTTCGTACTTTATCATTCTGGCATTGAAAGGGTCAATAAGATGTGTCGGCAGGAAAAAGTATTTTCCGGCTACACTGTTCGCGGAATCGCAGTTGTCAACGGCGTATTCCAGCGAGCCGGGGTAGTTCTGCTCCATTTTTTTGATGTTGCGGCTGTTGTGTATCACAGAGAATATCATCAGCACCGCAAAGAGAGCGCAGAAACCGAACAGCGCCCACGCGGCAGGATATTTCAGTGCTATGAACAGCGTCACTATCATGAAAATACAGATAATGACTGAGCCGATGACCGCACCCTTTTTCTTTTTTGCAATAGCTTCTCTGTACATTTCAATGCCCTTCTCTTATCAGAACTGCTTGAGGAATCTCATGTCGTTCTCGTAGAGCAGACGCATATCGTTGATGCTGTAGCGACCCATAGTGATACGCTCCAGACCGATGCCGAATGCAAATCCCGAATATACGGTGGGGTCGATGCCGCAGCCTTCGAGCACTTTGGGGTGTACCATGCCCGAGCCCAGCAGCTCAACGTAGCCTTCCTGCTTGCACATGGAGCAGCCCTTGCCGTGGCAGTTGAAGCACATGAGGTCTACCTCTGCCGAAGGCTCGGTGTAGGGGAAGTGGTGGGGACGGAATCTCAGCTGAGTCTCCTCGCCGTAAAGACGTCTCAGCAGCAGCTCCAGCGTGCCCTTCAGGTCAGCCATTGTAATGCCCTTGTCGATAACCAGTCCCTCGATCTGGTGGAACAGGGGAGAGTGTGTAGCGTCAACGGCGTCGGAGCGGTAAACTCTGCCGGGGGAGATTATGCGGATAGGAGGCTTGCGCTCTTCCATAGTGCGTATCTGTACAGACGAGGTCTGCGTTCTGAGCAGTACGTTCTCGTTGATGTAGAAGGTATCCTGAGTGTCGCGTGCGGGATGGTGCTTGGGCATATTCAGCGCCTCGAAGCAGTAGTGGTCGGTCTCTACCTCGGGACCCTCCACGATGTCAAATCCCATGCCGAGGAACACTTCCTCGACCTCAGCGAGAGTAGCGTTCAGCGGGTGAGCCTTGCCGAGACGGGGAGCCTTTCCGGGGAGCGTTACGTCGATGCGCTCCATCTCCATCTTGGCAGCAGCCGCGTGCTTCTTGATGCTCTCCTGAGCCGAGCTGATGGAAGCCTCGATGTCGGCTCTCACCTTGTTTGCGAGCTGACCGATAACGGGTCTCTCTTCGGGAGAGAGCTTGCCCATCTGCTTCAGGATCGCGGTGATCTCACCCTTCTTTCCGAGAAATCTGACCCTGATGTCGTCGAGAGCTTTAAGGTCTCCTGCCTTAGAAAGCTCTTCGCGGGCTTTCGCCTCGATCGCTTTTAACTGTTCTGTCATTGTAATACCTCCAATAAATATGATACTTCTGACGTGCGGACAATAAAAAAAGCCCGCCCCAATACGGGACAAGCCGATGCTTGCTTATAAACCACCCATATCGTCCGAGAGCAGTCACTCTCATCTCCCTTAACGCGGGTAAACGTTCCTGCCTACTGGCGGCACAACACGTTGTGCAGTTCAGCGGGACCACTCACGGATGAAATTCAGCTTGCTGACTGTCAGAAGCGCACTTCCAGCCGATGGTGCACTCTCTCTTTCAGACTGTTGCCGACAAGCTTACTGTGTCCGATCACAGTGTTTTATAAATTGTACAAAGAAATTATATCACACTCAGGAGAGTCTTTCAAGCGTTTAACAAAAATTTTACATTATCCCGCCCGTTTGCGTCACAATGCGCCGCCCCGTGATGTTTTTTTGCAAAATATACTTGACATATCATGACGTTTGTGATATTATAATAAAGTATTGGTTTATCACGCTGAAGTCAGAGCGGCTTTTTGCGGATAACCAAGTAAATTATGTAAAGGAATGATTCTTCAAATGGTAAGAGCAATCGTAGGCGCAAACTGGGGCGACGAGGGCAAGGGCAAGATCACTGATATGCTCGCGCAGGAGTCTGATATAGTTATCCGCTTTCAGGGCGGCGCAAATGCAGGTCACACTATTGTAAACAATTACGGTAAGTTTGCGCTGCATACTCTGCCGTCGGGCGTGTTCTCCCAGAACACCGTCAATATAATCGGCAACGGCGTGGCGCTTGATATCCCCAAGCTGTTCAACGAGTATAATTCCGTTGTGGAAAAGGGCGTTCCCGCTCCCAAGCTCCTCATCTCCGACAGAGCACAGATAGTAATGCCTTATCACGTTCTCTTCGATCAGTACGAGGAAGAGCGTCTCGGCAAGGCGAGCTTCGGTTCCACCAAAAGCGGTATCGCGCCGTTCTATTCCGATAAATACGCAAAGATAGGTTTTCAGGTGCAGGAGCTTTTCGATGAGGATTACCTCAAGGAAAAGATCGCAAGAGTCTGCACCCAGAAGAACGTTCTGCTCAAGTATCTCTACAACAAGCCCGAGATAGATCAGGCTGAGCTGTTCAATACACTTGTTGAGTACAGAAAGATGATTGAGCCTTATGTTGCCGATGTTTCTCTCTTCCTGAACAAGGCTCTGAGCGAGGGCAAGACCGTTCTGCTGGAGGGTCAGCTTGGCTCGCTGAAGGACTCCGATCACGGTATTTACCCGATGGTAACTTCATCGTCCACACTGGCGGCTTACGGCGCTATCGGCGCAGGTATCCCTCCCTATGAGATCAAGCAGATCATCACCGTATGCAAGGCTTACTCCTCCGCAGTAGGCGCAGGCGCTTTCGTTTCCGAGATCTTCGGCGACGAGGCGGACGAGCTCAGAAGACGCGGCGGCGACGGCGGCGAATACGGCGCTACCACAGGCAGACCCAGAAGAATGGGTTGGTTCGACTGCGTGGCTTCCAAGTACGGCTGCCGTATTCAGGGCGCTACCGATGTAGCCTTCACCGTACTCGACGTACTCGGATATCTGGACAAGATTCCCGTATGCACAGGCTATGAGCTGGACGGCAAGGTAATCACCGATTTCCCGACCACCCGCGAGCTGGAGCGCTGCAAGCCAGTTATCGAAGTGCTCGACGGCTGGAAGAGCGACATCCGCGGTATCCGCACCTACGAGGAGCTCCCCGAGAATTGCCGCAAGTACATAGAGTTCGTAGAGAAGCAGATCGGCTACCCGATCACCATGGTCTCCAACGGACCCAAGCGCGAGGATATCATCTACAGAAAGTCCTCTCTCTGATATTACGTCATAATGATTGCTCTCCGTGCCAAGACGGCGCGGGGAGCTTTTTTGTTATAAAATATGATTAACTCATTGTTGACAAAGTTTGTTATTTTTGTTATAATAATGGTGGCTATAATAGTCTTGGTATTTATGCAGTGTGAGACAATTGCTTTTCCGTTGCTTGCTTCGGGTAATAATGGGTTTGATAAGGAAGTGGCACTTGAGATAGCAAAGAAAAGTATTGAATCATTTAGAAGTGAAAATCTTGAAAAAGCTATTCTTGTTATATACGATCGAAATGATGTGGATCATGTAAGAGTGCATGGATATGGTAGTACTAGTTTAAAGAATTATAACCATAAAGGTACACGTCCGTATAAAAAAGAAAAATACCAGACATTAAAAAAGGTTTGGATGATGGTGTAAAATGGCTGAAAAAACCATCTAACATAAAAAAAGTATGGGATGATGCAATAGAAGTAATAAAGCTCGTGAACAAATTAAAAAAATGAATTGATTTGGCATTCTGATCAATTATTACTATCAGATGTGAAGGGATTGGCTTTTTTGTTATAATTGCCGAATGATCTTCAAATGTAATCGTTCTTATACGAGTTTTATAAAAAATGTAGAAAATCTTTGGTAAAACTATTGATTTTGCAGACGGCTTGTGATATAATACTAAATGGACGAAAAAGCGTCCGCAAAATGACGTTTTAAAGAATTAAGGAGTGTGTTTTTGAAATGATGATGAAAAGACTTATCTCGGGACTTTCCGCTGCGGCTATCGCTGCTTCCTGCATGGCAGTAGGAGCTTCCGCTGATGCTGCTAAGGAGAACGATTTCTATGCCGCAACAGGCAAGTGGGTCATCACTTACAGCGGTGAAAAGATGCTTGCCGATGTAGTAAAGGCTGTTGACCCTGACGAGACTTTTGACGTTGGTGAAGCAAAGGGTCAGCTGGTAGGCTATACCGATGCTGAGACAGGCGAGGTAGCTACCTATAACTTCGGCTGCAATATTCAGGTAGGTCATGCAAAGAAGGAACTCGTTACCATCAAGGTAAAGAGCACCAAGGATAATATCTTCGACGGCGAAAAGGCTACCAATGAGGGCTATATGTACACCGTACAGACCTCGTGGAACGGCGATTCCCCTAACGATTACAAGGAAGGCTGGACTCACACCTACGATGAGGACGGCGCTCAGAAGATGGCTCTCGGCGCAGGAGATATAAACCAGTGGAACTCTGGCTCTACCAAGTTCAACGGCAACTGGGCTCAGATCACTCTGACCGACGATGACCTCTCCGCACTTACCTTCGAGATAACCGTCGAGGCTGACTCCAAGACCAAGTGGGAGTATCACCCCTACGCAGCAGATAACGAGGCTGATTATCAGTACATCCTCTTCAACTTCGGCGGCAACGGTCTGTTCGAGGCTGACAGCGTAACCGGCGACGGCACTCCCAAGACCAAGGCGAATGCCGACAGCAATTCCGTAGTAGTTGACGGCGACTACATCAACAAGCAGATCCCCGGCGCAGAGTGCAAGCCCGAGGAGAAGAAGTACACCTCCATCAAGAAGGCTAAGATCACCGTAAAGGGCACTCCGGTATACACCGGCAAGGCACTCAAGCCTTCCATTACCGTAAAGCTTGACGGCAAGACCCTCAAGAGCGGCACCGATTTCTCCGCTAAGTATAAGAACAACACCAAGCCCGGCAAGGCTAC
>CAMVIL010000077.1 GCA_947167535.1 uncultured Ruminococcus sp.
TACCATGCTGGCTGCCGGTATCGGCAACATCCACGGCGTATATCCCGAGAACTGGGCAGGTCTGTCCTTCGAGACTCTCGCTGCTATCAAGGCTGCAGTAGGCGATATGCCTCTCGTTCTGCACGGCGGCACAGGCATCCCCGACGAGATGGTAAAGAAGGCTATCGACATGGGCGTTGCTAAGGTAAACGTAAACACCGAGTGCCAGCTGGTATTCCGTGACGCTACCCGCGCTTACATCGAGGCTGGCAAGGATCAGCAGGGCAAGGGCTTCGACCCCAGAAAGCTGCTCGCTCCCGGTGCAGAGGCTATCAAGGTAAAGGTAAAGGAAAAGATGGAGCTGTTCGGTTCCGTTGGCAAGGCCTGATCGGAAACGACCGCTTCGCGATCTTATTCCAAGAAATATGCTTCGCATATTTCAGCAAACTGATTGAATTAACACACTTTGACGCAATGAGAGAGCAGGAGATCTATGGGTAAAAAAGACTGCCGTGCAGATCTTGCGTTTCCGTATAATCTGCCGGACGTATTCAATATCATACTTCAGAGCGCTCCAGTTGTGGGACTGACTCTCGTCGGAGCGGACAATGTGAACAATATCATTCGTCTCAGCAAGGATATCAACCTGACCACCTGGGGCGAGAATATCACCGTATATCTCGGCGTGCTGCCTGACGGACGTACAGGCGTGACGATAATCAGCAGTTCTGTGCTGGGAACAGAGATAATGGCGAGAAAGCACAATCAGAAGCACGTTGACGACCTTACCGCCGAGCTGTACAGAAGGCTCCCCGGCGGCTGCCCTCAGCAGATGCAGATGTGAGCCGAAAGCAAGGAGCTTTGATAAATGGAATCAATAAGCACCAGACGCATTACGCGCAGCGGTATCATCGCGTTGGTATATGTCGTTCTGACGGTCACGCTGCCGCTTAGTTACGGCAATGTGCAGCTGCGTCTTGCAGAGGCGCTGATGCTGCTCTGTTTGTTCAGCAAGGATTATATCTATTCGCTTACCGTCGGCTGTTTAGTGGCGAACATTTACGTCACATCGGGAATAGCAGATACTGCAGTAGGCACTCTGGCGACCCTTGCGGGAGCGCTGTGCATCTATCTTCTGAGAGATCGTCTCAATCTGCTGACAGCTTCGATATTCCCCGTAGTCATCAAAGCTTTGTCGATAAGTATCAAACTAAAGATCATCGCAAATACCCCGATAAGGTATTCGATCCGCGATGTTGCGATAGGTGAGGTCATCTGTTGCACGATCCTTGGCGGCATACTGATCATGGCACTGACGCGGAACAAGGAATTCAGGCGGATAATCTCCGACGACATCGACAACAAGTCGATGCAGAGATACAAATGAAATACTAAGACCCGTATCTGTTGAGGATACGGGTCTTTTGTATACTTTGGAGGTCATTTGCACTTTAGATTATTATTTGCACTTTACTTTAAGGACCTTGCTCCATGTCGCCTGCAGGTTCTTGGAGCCGACCTTCTTGTAGCCCTGAACGCGGGCGTAGTAGGTCTTGCCCTTCTTCAGTCCGTTTACCTTTTTGGAAACGGTGGAGTTCTTGGAGATGTTGAACTTCTTGACACTGCTCGTGAAGTTCTTATCGAGGGCTATCTGAACGGTGTAGCCTGCAACCTGATTATCTCTTGTCCAGGTCAGGGTGACCGACTTGGTCTTGGTGCTCTTGAGGGTCTTGATCTTGGTCTGAGCGGGGAGGATATAGAAGGAAGCAGTTTTCTTGCCGCGGTAATTGCCGATACCGTTTATCGTAGCGGTAGCTCTGCCCACGGAGGTATTGTTCCTGTAATCGATGGTGTAGTCGACGCCTTTTTTGAGGGTCTTGCCGTCGAGGACGACCTTAGCCGCAGGAGTCTTAGCCTTGCCGGTGTAGACAACATCGGAGATGGTGACAGCCGCTGTATTAACGGGAGTCGTGGGCGGAACATACTCATAAGGGTTGAAGTTGAGTATCTGACCGCTGAGAGACATCAGGGTGTAATCGTGGGGGTCGCTTGCAAAGGGAGTCTTCCATGTATAAACGGAAGTCGGCTGTTCGGGGCTTATGTGCTGAACGTCGTCCTTGCCGATGCCTGCGCCTGCGGCGTCGTAGTCAGCGTTATAGAAGTGGTACTGAAGATAACCGTTGAAGTCCACCTGCTGATCCGAGAGGAGGTTAGGGATAGAGTATTCAAACTCGATATCCTTGACCTTAGTGGAGTCAAAGATTATCTTATCCGAGGTAAACATATATCTCGTTTTGTTCTTATAGTCCTTGACCTTAGCGTAAACATCGAGGGACGAGAGCAGGGTCTTGTTATTCGAGTAGTCCACAGCGTAGATGTTAACGTGCAGGTCGGTAGCGTTAAGCTCGCTTGCCGCCGAAGCGGTAACAGCGTTTCCGACGAGATCTTTGCCTGTCAGTGCGGGAGCACCGATCATACTTACCATAAGTGCAAGAGCGCAAGCGCTGCTCATTAAACGTTTAAGTTTCATAATATCACCTCATTGTTAAAATTTCATACTTAAATATCCTTTTGCGAATATATTATATCACAGTTCACTAGAAATGTCAATAGGGGTGAATTAATTTTAATCATTTAACAAAATAATCGGGCGCTGAGTCGTATTTTATCGGATTATAATCAAAAAAAGATGTTGCAACTGTCTTCGCGATGTGCTATAATAGTAGGAGCAAGTTTTTGATCTGCCGGATTTTGGGGTTGCAGCCCTCGGCAGTACATATCTATTGAAAGGAAGTATTTCTATGTTTGACGCTCAGAAAATCAAAGACGGTGCCGTTCAGTGGATCCGCGACTTCTTCGAGGAAAACGGTAAGGACTGCAACGCAGTCGTCGGTATCTCCGGCGGTAAGGACAGCTCCATCGTTGCGGCTCTCTGCGTCGAGGCTCTCGGCAGAGAAAGAGTCATAGGCGTCCTCATGCCCTGCGGCGATCAGCATGATATCAATATGGCTCAGCTCCTTGTAAACCACCTCGGCATAAAGAACTACACTATTAATATAAAGGAAGCCGTAGACGGCCTCAAGTCGGCAATGCCCTTCGAGCTGTCGGCGCAGTCGGTCACCAATATCCCTCCGCGTATCCGCATGGCGACCCTCTATGCGGTGGCGCAGTCCCACAACGGCAGAGTCGCCAACACCTGCAACCTCTCCGAGGACTGGGTCGGCTACTCCACACGCTACGGCGATCAGGCGGGAGACTTCAGCCCCTGCTCCTTCATAACCGTTCAGGAGATGAAGCAGATAGGCAGACTGCTGGGTCTGCCAGATGTTCTGGTGGACAAGGTGCCCATCGACGGACTCTGCGGCAAGACCGATGAGGATAACCTCGGCTTCACCTACGCCGAGCTCGACCGCTACATCCGCGAGGGTGTCATCGAGGATGAGCAGAAGAAAGCTCGCATCGACCATCTGCACAGGATAAACCAGTTCAAGCTCCAGTATATGCCCTGCTACCAGCCGGAGATAAGCTATGAGTGATAAGGCAAGGACTGCGGGGACAGACCGCGACAGGCTGATAGTACGCACCAGCCTTGTGGGCATCGGGACGAATGTTCTGCTGGCGAGCTTCAAGGCGGCGGTGGGATTTGTCACGGGTTCCATCGCGATCATACTGGACGCCGTCAACAATCTGTCCGACGTACTCTCGTCGGCGATCACGATAATCGGCGCGAAGCTTGCGGGCAAGAGCCCTGACAAGGAGCACCCGATGGGTCACGGCAGAGCTGAGTATCTCAGTGCGCTGGTAGTGGCGGCGATCATTCTCTATGCAGGTATCACATCGGCAACAGAGTCGATAAAGAAGATAATCACACCGCAGAAAGCAGAGTACAACGCCGCCTCGATAGTGATAGTCACGGTGGCTATATTCGTGAAGATAGTCCTCGGCAGATACGTCATGTCGCAGGGCGAAAAGGCGAATTCCTCGGCTCTGACCGCTTCCGGCAGAGACGCTCTCAACGACGCGATAATCTCGGTGTCGGTACTGGCTTCGGCGCTGATATTCATATTCACGGGGCTCGCCCTCGAGGCATACGTCGGACTTATCATTGCGGTCATCATCATCAAATCCGGTATCGAGATGACCACCGACACCCTTGACGACATTCTCGGCAGGCGTGCCGACCCCGATACGGTAAAGAGGATCAAGGCGATCCTGACGGAAGAGCCGGAAGTCCGCGGCGCCTACGATCTGTTTCTCTACAACTACGGTCCCGACCGCGACTACTGCTCGGTGCATCTTGAGCTCCCCGACACGATGACCGTGGAGCAGGCTGACCTGCTGACGCGCCGCGTGCAGATGAAAGTCTATTCTGAAACGGGAGTGGTGCTGACGGGCGTGGGTGTATATTCCTTCAACACCCGAAGCGACGAGGTAGCCGAGATACGCAACAAGGTACAGCAGACGGTGCTCTCCCACGACTGGGCACTCCAGCTCCACGCTTTCTACGCTGACACCGCCGAAAAGACGATGCGCTTCGACGTAGTGATGAGCTTTGACATCACCCACAAGGAGGGTCTGGAGATACTCCGCCGCGAGCTGTCGGAGCTCTACCCCGACTACTCGATAATGATAGCCCCCGACATAGACATCTCGGGCTGATCTGGCAAAAGAAAAAGACCTGTCGGACAACGGCAGGTCTTTGTTTGCTTATAAAGTCTTATCTCTGTGCGCCTCTGAAGAAGAGCGCCAGCGTTCCGGGACCGGAGTGGGCGCCGATGACGGGGCCTGTGTAGGCGATGATAACTTCGGTGCGTTTGCCGAATATCTCACGCATCATGTCAGCCGCCGCGTTGGCGTCCTCGATGCAGTCGCCGTGGGATATGGTGACAACGGGGTTCTCGAAGTCGCCGCAGCGCTCGCTTATCATCTCGCCCAGCTTCTTTATGGAAGCTGTCCTGCCGCGCACCTTGCCCTGAGGGATAAGGTGACCCTCGTCGTCCACGTTCAGCACAGGCTTGATGCCCAGCATCGTGCCCGCGATAGCTGCCGCGCGGGAGACTCTTCCGCCGCGGAAGAGGTACTTCAAGTCGTCCACCGTGAAGACGTGGCAGAAGGTCAGCTTGTTGTCCTCGAGCCACTTCACCAACTGGTCGAGGGTGTAGCCCTCGCGCTTTTTCATCTCGGCATATATGAGCATGAGACCCTCGCCCGACGAAGCAGAGAGGGAATCCACTATCTCGATGCGTGCGTTGGGGTACTTTTCGAGAAGCTCAGTCCTTGCGATGACGGCACTGTTATAGCTTCCGCTGAGTCCCGACGAAAATGCGAGGTAGAGTATATCGTTGCCCTTTTCCAGCTCCTCGCTGAATACGCGCTCGTAGTCGCCAACGTTTATCTGAGAGGTCTTGGTGACGGCGTCCTCGCGCATACGCTTGTAGAATTCTTCCATTGAGATCTCTTCGGTGCTGTAAGTCTGACCGTCGATCTGGAAGGAGAGGGGCATTATCCTGCACTCCATCTTCTCAAGCCTTTCGGCGGGAAGGTCGCAGGTGTTGTCGCAGAAAAGTACATAAGGGCGTTCGCTCATGGTTATCACTCCGGTATTCGGCACATTGCCGTATTTTTGCACAATAATATGTGCGTCTTTTAAATTAATTATAGCATATTATGCAGGGATAAGTCAATAGTTTTTGGACATACTGCCTTACCCGCTGAAAAATATCTTGACAAAAAGCAGGATAATATGGTATAATAACTATATATTTTTTGCTTGGTTTTTTCACTTTAAATCGTGAATCCAAGGCTGAGAGGACAGTAAAGTATGGAACTGAGAGTTGAGCTTAAAAAGGTAGTAGACGACAGTTATGATATAGTGATAGGTCATTCGCTGACCGAAAGGTGCGCAGATGACGTCGCGGGGGGACTGCTGGGGGCGAAGCGGATAGCGCTCGTCACTGACAGCAATGTGCTCCCGCTATACGCAGAGCCCATCGCCGAGGCGCTGAAAGCCCGCGGGCTCGAAGTGCACATCTTCACCATTCCCGCAGGCGAGGAGAGCAAGACCCGCCCCATGAAGGAGTTCGTGGAGGACAGTATGCTGGAAGCGGGTCTGCGCCGTGACTGCGCGGTGCTGGCAGTAGGCGGCGGAGTCGTCACCGACCTTGCGGGATTCGTGGCTGGCACCTTCGGACGCGGCGTGCCTTTTGCAAACTTTGCCACAACTCTTCTCGCGGCGGCGGACGCTTCCGTTGGCGGCAAGACTGCCGTTGACACGCCTCTCGCTACAAACCTGATAGGTCTGTTCAACCAGCCGAGACGTGTCTACATCGACATCGACGCGTGGAAGACTCTCCCACGCAGACAGCTCGCCAGCGGTCTTTCCGAGACCATCAAGCACGGCTGCCTCGGCGACAGGGAATTGTTTGAGTAC